>JAGAEK010000166.1 GCA_017828835.1 Oscillospiraceae bacterium
AAATCTTATCAGTCGGCATCCGCTTCCGATATCAAAGTAACGGTAGTGTCGAATTTTATATTATCTCCGTTCTTCACGTATCTGAACACCGATATATCGACCGTATCTCCGGGCTTGAATTCACTCAATATCTCTGAGATCGAATCAAAAGAATCCACTTCTTTTCCGTTTACTTTCGTGATTATATCCTGTACCTGGACTCCGCGATAAACCATATCTGAATTTTTGGATATCTCAATTATCATCGCTCCGGGCTCAAGGCCGTAGATCTCAGCCGTATCATCGTCGATTATCGTCGCAGTAATTCCAAGAACCGCACGGCTGACTACCTTGCCGTTGATTATAATATCGTCTATTATATTCTTTACTTTGCTTATTGCGATCGCAAAATTCAATCCGTCGTATCCTTCAACTGCTACTTTCGCCGAATTCAGTCCGATAACCTGTCCGTACATATTGACAAGCGGTCCTCCGGAGCTTCCGGAATTTATCGCCGCATCCGTCTGTATGCAATACAAGGTTTTGTTATCGATCGTAATCTTTCTGTCTACCGCCGATACAATTCCGAAACTTGCGCTTCCGAGCAGCGAAACGTCGCCGTCATAAGAAGCTACTCCGGGATTTCCTATCGAAATAACAAACTCCCCGACTCTGACTTGATCCGAATTTCCGATTTCAGCATATGGCATTCCGGTCTGGTCTACCTTCAACACTCCTATGTCCATTTTGGAATCGTATCCGACTATACTCGCTTCATATTCTTCGCCGTCGTTCATCGCAACGATAACTTTTCTTCCGTCGGCTATTACGTGTGCGTTTGTTATTATATATCCGTTTTCGGTTATTATCACTCCGGAACCGGTCGATGAAAGAACGTAAGAACCTCTGTTGTCTCTGACGTATTTTTTGACAAGTACTACGGTCGGAGCGACCTTTTCGATAACCTCGGGTACATCCATCTTTTCTCCTGCCGGCGTATTCGTTTTATCTTCGGGTCTCTCGTTCAGCTCAACTCCGGAAAAATCCGGATCCGTAACCGAAGAATTTTGATTGCCTTTTGATATCGCTCCTGATTTCACAAATTCACATACTCCGTAACCGGCAAAAAAGACCAACACAACCAAGACCGCCGCTGCTATCACGCCGAGCCAAACCTTGGATTTTTTCTTTTTCTGCGGTGCCGCAGCTTCGACCTTCTCCGCTTCTTTTTCCACCGTGCTTTCCGCAGCTGCCTCTTCCGATTTCACATCCTCCGTGCTTTCTGCGACGGTCTCTTCAGACTTCACATCGTCAGTGCGTTCTGCCGGTTCTTCCGTATCGGTTTCTGCATTTACGGTTTCGGTTTCCTGAACGTTGTCCTCGGTGCCGCTCTCATTCAGCACCTCCGGTTCCGCCGTTTTTTCAGTATCCGCAACGTTTTCAACCGTCTCGGTATTTTCAATCGATTCCGTTCCGTTCTCTTTCTCAAAATCTTCCATCGTGTCTATCCTCCTGAAAGTTATTATTTTTTAAATTTCATGGATCTATCGGAAGCGAAAATTCAAACTCGGTATACTTGCCCTCTTCGCTTTTCGCTTTTATATCTCCGTTATGCATATGCATCAACATTTTTACTATATACAATCCGAGCCCTACGCCGTTTTTATCAAGACTTCTCGACTTGTCGCTCTTATAAAACCGTTCGAACAAACGCTGCAGTTCATTTTCGGGTATACCCGCGCCGCTGTTGCGTATCGCAACGTATACCATTTTTCTGTCCTGCGAAAACTTGAATTCTATCTTGCCGTTTTCGTTCGTGAACTTCACGGCGTTCTCGACAAGATTGTATATCACCTGATGTATCAGGTCCTCGTCGGCTTTCGCTATCACCTTTCCGCTGTCAAGCCCGACCACCTCGATATTCTTCTCCTCAATCTGCTTTTCAAACGAAAACACCGTTTCACATATGATCTCATGAAGATCTATCGACGTCAGTGTTATTTTCATCGCTCCGGATTCTATCCTTGCCATATTGAGCATCGATTTTACGACTCTCGACAGTCTTTTCGTTTCAGCCGAAACCGTTTCAAGATAATATTTTTCTTTTTCTTTCGGTATCGTTCCGTCAAGGATTCCGTCCACAAATCCGCTTATAGTAGTCATCGGCGTTTTCAGTTCGTGCGAAACGTTGGCTATAAAGCTTCTGTTTATCGACTCCATTTCGGCAAGCGAAGACGCCATATTGTTAAACGACTCCGCAAGCTGTTCAAATTCGAGTCCTCCCTCAACGGGTACTCTGACCGAAAAATCTCCGACCGACAGTTTCTTCGTGACCGCGACCATGTTCCGGAAAGGTTCTACCATCCTGTTCGTCAGAAAATACAACACCACGAACGCTATGAACAAAACTCCCGCCGAACACAGCAGATACATGCTGACTATCTTATACATAAAAGCGGTCGTCTCTTTTGCCGATGCGGATATGAAAACTATTCCGACTGTCTTGTCCTCCACCTTTACAGGCACTCCGACGGTATAATAATTTTCTTCTCCGTAGATCCCTCCGAATCTTCCCACTTCATAGTATTCGCCCTCGTTCAACGCTTTATTCACCGCGTATTTCGGCGCGTTGGAAGATTTATGAAGGCAGTTTTCATATTCGGAGCAAACCAGCATTTTCCCTTCCGTATCGGTCAGAAACACAACTCCGTTCGTTGCCTTTCCGAGGATCGAATAACCGACCTTCAGATCCCATTCGTCATAATATTTGTAATTGTAGTTTTCAAGGTTGCTCAACGTTATACTTACCGCTTGATTGGTGTTGCTTATCAGAAGATTATGCTTATCCTGCTTGAAATATTGCAGAGAAAACCAGATATAAGCCGCTCCAAGGACCGTAAACATCGAAATTATGATCGATGCGCAGGCGATAAAATATTTTGCAAACAAACTCCTGCTTATATATTTTTTAGGTCCTCGTTTCAAATTTATATCCTACTCCCCAAACTGTTTTTAACGCCCACTTTTCCGAAACTCCTTCAAGTTTTTCTCTGAGTCTCTTTATATGGACGTCAACGGTCCTCGAGTCTCCGTAATATTCGAATCCCCACACTTCATCAAGCAGTTGGTCTCTTGTGTATACTCTGTTCGGATTGCTCGCGAGATGATAAAGCAATTCCAGTTCCTTCGGCGGTGTGTCGATAATTTTTCCGTTTACTTTTAAAACGTATTCCGTCATGTTTACGACCAAATTATCGTAGCTTACCTCTTTTTTGTCCGTTTCCGTTACGCTCTTTCCGATCCTCCTCAGTATCGCTTTGATCCTCGCGACGATTTCCTTCGGATCGAACGGTTTGACAACGTAGTCGTCCGCGCCCAGCTCAAGTCCCAATACCTTATCAAAAGTCTCGCCTTTCGCCGTTATCATTATAATAGGGCACTCCGATCTCTTCCTCAACTCGCGGCAAACCTGCCATCCGTCAAGCTTCGGCATCATTATATCGAGCAAAACAACGTCAGGCGACTCGATTCCGAATTTAAGAACAGCTTCCTCGCCGTCGTTCGCAGTTACTACGTCATAGCCCTCTTTTTCAAGATAAAGTCTTAAAAGTTCACATATATTTTTGTCATCATCCGCAACTAATACTTTTTCGGCAGCCATAATCTTTCCTCCTTAAAGTCACCTTTGACCCGTTTTTATAGTTTATTTTATTCTCCGCAGTTTAAATTACATCCGGAGCAACTGCTGCAGCCCTTTTGCTCTCCGAGTATCGACACCGGATCGATCCCCTGTTTTGTATAATAATCGGAAAGCGCCGCTTTGACCGCTTCTTCCGCAAGAACGGAACAATGTATTTTTGCCGGAGGCAGCCCGTCAAGCGCCTCGATCACCGCTTTGTTCGAAAGCTTTACCGCCTCGTCTATGCTTTTTCCTTTTATCATCTCTGTCGCCATAGAACTCGTCGCTATCGCGGCTCCGCATCCGAACGTCTTGAATTTAACGTCGGTTATTATATTGTTCTCGACCTTTATATACATTTTCATGATATCTCCGCATACGGCGTTTCCGACTTCTCCGATACCGTCTGCGTTTTCTATTTCTCCCACATTTCTCGGATTCGAGAAATGTTCCATAACTTTATCCGAATACATTATTTATTCTCCCCCTTTACTATTCTTTCCCATAACGGCGACATCGCCCTTAATCTCGTTATTATTTCCGGTATCTTTTCGGAAATATAATCAACGTCTTCCATCGTGTTGTAATCTCCGAGCGAGATCCTCAGCGAACCGTGGGCTATCTCCGCGGGCAGCCCGATCGCAAGCAGCACGTGGCTCGGATCAAGCGACCCCGACGTACACGCGGAACCGCTCGATGCGCATATCCCGTTCAAATCCAGCCAAAGCAACAGCGACTCTCCTTCAACTCCTTCAAAAGATACGTTTATATTTCCCGGCATCCTGTTTTCCATTCCGCCATTCAATCTGACTCTGTCTATTTTAAGGATATTCGCAAGCAACTTGTCCCTCATCTGAGAAATCCTTTTTGCCCTTTCGGGTATGTTCTCACAAATCTCCTCTATCGCGCTCCCGAATCCGACTATTCCCGCCGTATTCTCGGTACCGGCTCTTTTCGACCGTTCCTGCGCTCCGCCGTCTATAAGATTCTGAAGTATTATCCCTTTTCTGCAATATAACGCTCCAACGCCCTTAGGTCCGTGAACTTTATGCGCCGACATCGACATCATATCGATATTCTGCTTCTTTACGTCTATCTCAACGTTTCCCAATGCTTGTACCGCGTCCGTGTGGAACAACACTCCGCGTTTATGACAAATCGCTCCTATTTCACTTATCGGCTGTATCGAACCGATCTCGTTGTTCGCATACATAACGGAAACGATCGCAGTATCGTCGCGGATCGCGTTTTTAACGTCCTCGGGATCGACGTATCCGTCTTTGCTGACCTTGATATAAGTAATTTCAAAGCCCTCTTTTTCGAGGCTGCTCACGGTATGAAGTACCGCATGATGCTCAAAAACGGTAGTGATTATATGCTTTTTACCTTTTTTCGCAAGGCGACGTGCCGTTCCTTTTATCGCCCAGTTATCCGCCTCGGAACCTCCCGAAGTAAAATATACCTCGTTCGTTTCGGCTCCTATCGCTTTCGCTACCTTTCTTCTCGCCTCTTCAACAGCCTTCTTGGCTTCTCTTCCTTTTGAATATATACTCGAAGGATTTCCGTATTCTTCCGTAAGATACGGCATCATCGCGTCGAGTGCTTTCGGTGATATTTTTGTTGTTGCCGAATTGTCGGCGTATACTGTTCTTTTCAAATTCAGTTGCTCCTTACATTGATATTTTTGAACTGAATATATATTACACTATTTTAATAGGAATTGCAATAACCATATTTTATTTTTAACAAAGTTTTATTTAAATTATATTGAATTTTTTTCTTTAAGTTTTTTTATTTCTCCGACCGCCATACCGTCGCATCTCTCGTTTTCCTCGTGGCCGGCATGACCTTTCACCCATATAAACTCAACGTTATGCTTTGCCGTAAGGATTAAAAGTTTTTCCCATAGATCCGAATTGAGCGCCGGTTCGTTGCCGGACCTTTTCCAACCTTTTTTCTTCCATCCGTATACCCAGCCCTGATTTATCGCGTCGACAAGATATTTCGAATCGGAATAGAGCGTTACCTCACACTCCCTTTTAAGCGCCGACAAACCTTCTATCGCCGCCGTCAGTTCCATACGGTTATTCGTCGTGTTTTCCTCTCCGCCGGAAAGCGTTTTCTCGTGCCCTCCGCTTTTCAGTATAACGCCCCAGCCGCCGATACCCGGATTTCCCGAGCAAGCTCCGTCTGTGTAAATATCGACCTTATCCATCTATATCCTTATCCTTTCCCAAAAACTTTCGCCGTCCGTCGCGTTTTTTGATACCCCGAACATATCAAGTACCGTTGCGGATATATCGGACATACTTTTTCCCGTTCCGATACCGACGTTTTCCTTTATCGCTTTCCCGCAAACCATGACCGGAACGTATTCTCTTGAATGATCCGTACTCGCGCTCTCGGGATCGCACCCGTGGTCCGCGGTTATTATCAGAACGTCTTCGTCTTTCATGTCAAATAAAAATTCACCCAGCCGGCTGTCAAACTCCGACAGTGCTCTCGCGTAGCCGTCGATATCGTTGCGGTGCCCGTAGAGCATATCAAAATCCACCAGATTCACAAAACACAACCCGTTGAAATCCTCTTTCTGCATATCGAACGTCGCTTGCGTACATTCACTGTTTCCATGCGATTTTATGCTTTTCGTAAGTCCACGTTCCGCAAATATATCTCCTATTTTTCCGACTCCGATAACGTCGTATCCCGCCTTTTTCAAAAGGTCGAGCATACTCTCTTCAGGCGGCTCCAAAGAAAAATCTTTTCTTCTTTCGCTCCTCACGCAGTTCGGATATTCCCCGATATAAGGTCTCGCTATTATCCTTCCGACACCGTTTTTCCCGACCATTATCTTCCTCGCCTTTTCGCAGCACCAGTAAAGTTCCTCCACGTCGATAATATCTTCGTGCGCTGCTATCTGAAGCACGCTGTCCGCCGAGGTGTAGACTATAAGTCCTCCGGTTTTCTTCTGCTCCTCATAATAGTCGTTTATCACTTTCGATCCCGAATACGGTCTGTTGCAAAGTACCTTTCTGCCGGTCGCACGCTCGATCTCCGATATTATTTCCGCAGGAAACCCGTTCGGGTAAGTCGGCATCGGCGCATTTGTGATAATCCCCGCGATCTCCCAATGTCCCGCGGTCGTGTCCTTTCCCGCCGACATTTCTCCGAGTTTTCCGTAAGCACCCGCCGCTTTATCTTTCGAAACGCCGTCCGCCAAATTATAAAGTCCGAGCCGTCTCATATTCGGCAGACTCAGATATATGCTCTTTTGCACCGCCTTGAAGGTATTACTGCCTTTGTCGCCGTATTTTTCGGCGTCGGGAAGTTCTCCGACTCCGAAACTGTCAAGTACTATCAAAAAAACTCTTTTTATTTTCATCCCTAAATTTCAACTCCGATTTGCGTTTTTTGTCCCTTTATATTAATTATACTATATATTTTTTATCTGCGCTATACATTGCGTAAGTTTTTAGATAAATAATGTTTGAATATTTCAAAATATTGGTTTATAATATATTGTAGTTAATTGTACCCAATTTTTTTATAAGGTGGGGTCTTTATGGAATCAAAATTTACTACTCTTATGAGTAAAATCGTCAAAAACTTTGAACTGGAAACCGTTTTTTCTCCCGACGGCAATCTTGAGTTTCCTATCAGTACTTCGGAAGTAAACCGTCCCGGACTTGAAATAAGCGGCTATCTCGAATATTTTGATCGCGAAAGGATACAGGTATTGGGGAAAACCGAAATTTCGTATATTTCGACTCTCCCTTCCGAAGAACGTCTCGCAAAGCTCGATGCTTTTTTCTCCCGTAAACCGCCGGCTATCGTCATTTCACGCGGCCTTGAACCTTCGGAAGAAATGCTTATATCCGCAAAAAAATACGGTGTTCCTCTTTTCCGTACTCAAAGTTCTACTTCTTCCTTCATTTCAAGCCTTATCTCACGTTTGAACGTAGAGCTTGCTCCAAGAATCACAAGGCACGGCGTACTTGTCGAAGTTTACGGCGAAGGCATACTTCTCTTAGGTGAATCCGGCGTCGGAAAAAGCGAGACCGCTATCGAACTTATAAAAAGAGGTCATCGGCTTATCGCCGACGACGCGGTCGAGATCCGCCGCGTGTCTGACATAACGCTCGTCGGATCGGCTCCCGAAAATATTCGCCACTTCCTCGAACTTCGCGGCGTCGGTATCATCAACGCAAGACGTCTGTTCGGTATGGGAGCTATAAAAGTAACTCAGAAAATCGACGCCGTCATACAGCTTGAACCCTGGGACGCAAATAAAACATACGACCGTATCGGACTTGAAAATACCTCTGTCGAGATTCTCGGACTGAACATTCCCTCCCTTACGATCCCCGTAAGGCCCGGAAGAAACCTCGCCATCATAATCGAGGTCGCCGCTATGAATAACCGTCAGAAAAAGATGGGCTACAACGCGGCTCAGGAGCTTTTGCAGAAGCTCGATATGGCCGATTCGGCTGAACAGACCGTAAATTACGACTGGGATCAGTATTGATCCTCCGATTGTACCATAAGGAGAACACATTATGCGCTATTATTTAGGTGTTGACCTCGGCGGAACGAACATCGCCGCAGGCATTTGTGATGAAAACAAAAAAATTATCCGGAAAACGTCACGTAAGACGTCTCTTCCCGCAGCTCCCGAAAAAATCGCTTCCGATATTTTCCTGACTGCGGAAGACGTTCTTTCTTTGTCTTCACTGTCAATGTCTGATATAGAATGGATCGGTATAGGCTCGCCCGGAGACGTCGACCCCGAAACCGGCGAAATATCCTTCTCAAACAACCTCGGTTTCAAAAATACTCCTTTTGCGGAAATTTTCCGGAATTTATCCGGAAAACAAACTTTTCTCGAAAACGACGCGACCGCCGCCGCCTACGGAGAAGCGATCGCAGGAGCCGGCGTCGGATATAAAAACATACTTACCGTAACGATCGGTACCGGCATCGGCGGCGGAGTCATAATAGGCGGAAAAACCTACGGCAGATTTTCCGGCGCCGACAACGAGATCGGGCACATGGGTATAAACCCGAACGGTCGCCTTTGCTCTTGCGGTATCAGAGGCTGCGCGGAAACCTACTGCTCCGCGACCGGTCTTATCGTTACAACAAAAGAATATATGAAAACCGATCCGAATTCAAAAATGTGGGAGCTTGTCGGCGGAGATATCGACAAAACGAGCGCACGTACTTCGTTTGACGCAATGCGGCTCGGAGACGAAACCGCAAAAACAGTTGTCGACGAATATATCAGATATCTCGCATATGCGGTAACAAGTTATATAAACCTTTTCGAGCCGCAGATCGTGATAATCGGCGGAGGCATTTGCAACGAGGGCGAAACACTTCTTAAACCGCTCCGCGACCTTGTTTATCCGAACATCTATGTCAGACACAATCCGAAAAAGATTCCGAAAATAGTAAAAGCCGCGTTGGGCAACGACGCGGGGATCATAGGTGCCGCCATGCTCGGCTTTAATAAATGATATTTATAAGAAGGGCTTATTTTATATGAGATTTCAATCTGTCGCTCTTTTTTGCAGCGAAAATAAAATCAAATTTTTACTCAACGCGCCGATGAGCCGCTATACCTCGTTCAAAATCGGCGGTCCCGCGGATATCATAGTATTTCCGGATTCCGCGGAACAGGTCTCTTTAACCGTCGCCGTATGTTCCCGTGAAGGTATTCATTATACAGTCATCGGAAACGGCTCGAACGTTCTCGTTTCCGACTCAGGTATAAGAGGCG
>JAGAEK010000167.1 GCA_017828835.1 Oscillospiraceae bacterium
ACCGTGCCGACCGTACCAAACGTATATCCACCCAAATCATCTGTAAGAGTAATACCGTTAAGTGCCGTGTTTCCGGTGTTTATAAGCGATATACTGTAGGTCAGTTCGTCTGCCGGAACATAAGTTTCGCTCGCAGCGGTTTTACTGATTTCCAAAACCTCAAGCATCTCCCCCGTGGCGATATTTGAACTAATCCTTATACCGTTATAACTGTTCCGGATAATCCTCAGGATACGGTTGCTCTTGTTCTGAAAGATTCATTCGGAGACGCTTTCGTACCGTTCCTTTGTGAACATTACGGAAAAATAATCGTCGTTGACCCGCGCTACGCCGATTTCAACATACGCGAAATGTTTGCAGACGGCGATATCACTGATATCATCTTTGCGATCAATATCCAGGCGGCAAACAGCTCATCCTGGAAAAACTATTTCCTTGAACTTGTCGGTGCAAAATAAAACTTAAAATGATAAGAGTCCGGGCTGAGTCCGGACTCTTTTTTTATATTTTATTTTTTATTTTATCGATCGCGCATTTTTCAAGTCTGCTGACTTGTGCTTGAGATATTCCTATTTCACGAGATACCTCCATTTGAGTTTTACCGTTGAAAAATCTCAAGGAAAGTATTTTTTTCTCGCGTTTTCCGAGTTTGTCGATAGCTTCCTTGAGCGCGATTTCGTCCAACCATTCTTTGTCGTCCGAGCCGTCTCCCAATTGGTCCATGACCAAGATCGCGTCTCCGTTATCGGAATATACGGGATCATAAAAAGAGACCGGTTCGGAGATGGATTCAAGCGCCATGGATACCTTTTCTTTTTTCTCTCCGAGTTTTTCCGACAGCTCCTCGACTGTGGGTTCTCGCCCGTTATCGTTAGTGAATTTTTCCTTGACCTGCATAGCGCGGTAGGCAAGATCTCTGACCGATCGGCTCACTCTCACGGAATTATTATCCCGCAGATATCGCCTTATTTCGCCGATTATCATAGGTACCGCATAGGTTGAAAACTTTACCGACTGTGTTATATCGAAATTATCGATCGCCTTTATCAGCCCGATACAGCCGACCTGAAAAAGATCGTCCGCGTTTTCTCCTCTTCCGGAAAATTTCTGAACTACGCTGAGTGCAAGTCGGAGATTGCCCATTATCAGCTCTTCTCTTGCGCTTTTATCTCCCGCTCGGTACTTTTTCAGAAGTTCCGTCTTTTTTTCTTCTTTCAATACCGTTAGTTTTGAAGTATTTACTCCGCATATATCGACCTTGTTTATATACACACACTTTCAGCCCCCTTATGCTGAAAGTATTGTCAAAGACAAGGCTTATAATTCATATTTTATTCGTTTGCCAGCTTTTTCCTGAGGTGTTTAATAAGTTATTGCTTTTTCCATCTCTTTTTTCAATTTGAATATTATCTTTTTTTCGAGCCTTGAAATATAAGACTGTGAAATACCGATTATGTCCGCGACTTCTTTTTGCGTGTGTTCTTTTTCGCCTTCGAGCCCGAACCGCATACACATTATCTTCCGTTCACGATCTTCAAGACTTTTGACCGCTTCGTTCAACACGTTGCGCTCTACTTCTTTTTCGATACTGCGGTTGATAAAATCGTCGTCGGAGCCGAGTATATCGGAAAGCAGCAGTTCGTTCCCGTCCCAGTCAACGTTCAAAGGTTCGTCGATGGATATCTCGTTTTTCTGTCCCTGGCTTTTTCTCAAAAACATCAGTATTTCGTTTTCGATGCACCTTGACGCATATGTAGCGAGTTTTATGTTTCTGTTCGGGCAAAACGTATTTACCGCTTTTATGAGACCTATTGCGCCGATCGAGGTCAGATCCTCTATACCTACTCCCGTTGATTCGAATTTCTTCGCTATATACACAACGAGGCGCAGATTTCTTGTTATGAGTTCTCTTCTTGCAGCCGCGATTTTATTTTCATCGCGAAGGGCGGCGAATATTTTATCCTCCTCTTCCTTAGTCATAGGCGGAGGCAGATTTTCCGCACCGTTTATATAATATAATCCGCGTATTGAAAATTTGGCTCTCAGCAGCAGCACTAACGTCCTGATTTTAAATATTATCGTCTTAATTTTGATCTCTCCCTTTCTTTTTTATTTTCACGGATCTCTTCTTTGACAATATTCGGATTTAAAATTATTTTTCTGCCGTTGATACCTTCTGAGACGAGGCCGAGCCATACTCCGCCCGCAGAAAATCTTTTTTTGCCGTCGACGATGACCACGTTGTCCGGTTTTATTGCCGGCATTATCCCGCAACCTCCCGCCGTACAATACGGAATGATCCTCATTTTGTAACGTTCTCTTATCAGTTCAAGATCGCAAGCGGAGCATTTATCATCCGATACGCCGTATTCGGATATGTATTTTGCCGCCGCGAAAAGTTCGTCGGTTATTATCTCCCTGACGCTTTCCAGAGAAGCCGTTACGACAGGTTCGTCTTCGATACCGCTGCAAAGGAAATTGCCCGTATCCGCAAAACCTTCGTAGCGTCCTTTTCTGTTGTTATATTCTATCTCAACGAAATATTTTCCCGCCGCAAGTCTTCCGATTTTCGATATTTTGGATATTATTCTTGAAACCGCGTAAGCGGCGAGAGACGTTATTACAAGAGTTGCGGCGTCTATATCAAAATACACCGAACCGTTCTCGAAATACATTTTAGTCGGTTTGAAAGCGCCCCATATACCGAACATGACCCCGGCAAACAGAAAGCTGACGCCGATGAAAGCCGCTGTGTACTTTAATAATTCCCGTTTTCCCATTCCTCTTTTAAAAAAAGCCGCCGCGCTTATTACGATACAGCCGAAAAACTTGACCGCCGCCCCGAAAAATTCGCCGTAGGAAGGAAGAAATATCACCAAAGAGCCCAAACCGCCGATCGCCGACGCGATGAGCAGCCTTACTCTCGAGACCGTTGCGCCCGTCAGAAAAGAACTGCCCAAAAGCAGCAGATAATTTACCGAAACGTTGACTATTATCAGTATATCTATGTATATGCAGACAATTTTTTCGCTTTCCATATTTTCCTCTCTTTTGATCCGTAAATATATTATAAACCGCTCCGAAAGTCGGAAAGCGTCTGATTTTGTCTCTATTTTTTAGATTTTTCTCTTGATATTGCATTTGATTTTTGTTTATAATGTTTTTATAGGATTTGTCTATGTACAGAGTGTCCTTCCATGAATTCTGGAAATATAAGCGATTTTTATTCAAACTGTTGTTCCGAGGCATTTAAATTTACGGAGTAGGTTTTATATGTATTCTTTAGATCGAGCTAAATCATGTTGTTTTACTGGCCACCGTCCGGGAAAGCTTCCCGGGCGCGCGCTGCCGAACTCTTATGAGACTGTCGCGATAGCGAACAAACTTGACGATTTGATAAAAAGCGCCTGCGGGAACGGTTACGAGTTTTTTATTTCCGGTATGGCGTTCGGCTTTGATATGCTCGCGGCGGAAGCGGTACTCAGAAACCCGAACGCAAAACTTGTCTGCGCTTTGCCGCTTTTGAACCAATCACTGTTTTGGAACAGCAACGAGAAGAAAAGGTATTCGGATATACTCAACAGAGCGGCGATTATTATTTATCCGAAAGAAGAAGACGTAAAAAACGGATACATGAACAGAAACAGATATATGGTCAACAACTCGTCGTTTGTTATCGCCTGTTTTAACGAAAGCAACAAACAGATCCGCAGCGGTACCGCCGCCACCGTCAGATATGCGAAATCACAAAACGTTCCCGTTATAAATATTTGGGATTGTTGGAAAAATAAGGTGTAATTATGAAAAAGACGAAAAAAATGAATATAGTTTTCGCCGCCTTGCTGATATTTGCGTTGATTGTTTTACCCGGATGTTCGCCGGTTTTGAACATTTCATCCTACAAACCGTCTTTCAACGCAAATTCCGTAAGTCTTGTCGAAAATTACGACGCTCTCTCGCTATATTATTCATTCATCTATAACCTTAAGAGTGCGAAGATAACAAAAACGGAGCTGTCACGCGGCAATTTGTTCGGGTTTGCCTCTTATACCAAAGAAGAAATTATTTATAACGCGCCCGAAATGCTTTACCGCAAGACGAATCCGTTGGTATTTTTCTTCGCTCCCGATTTTGATTATTTCGACGGGGAAAATTATTATTATAAATATAACAACCAGTGGTATTCCGATATAACGTATTCCGAGACGTTTACAATTGATTTTCTCGGTATACCGGCATACGTATTTGAAGATTATTCGGTATCCTTCAACCGTCTTTTCAAGACCGACGACGGATACATTTTAAAAGTTCAGGGAAAAGCCGATAAAAATATTTTCGAGATCAGCGGAGTTGCGGATAACAACAAGATCATTTCTTATCTTCTGATCGAATTTGAATCGACGAAATCTGACGGATCGATAGCAAAAACCGCATTACTTATCGAATATGCCGACGTTAATTCGGATATTGAAATTTCTATTCCAAAATCGCTCGATTTAAATAATATTTCGTATTGACCGGATATTTTTGAATTAAAAGTAAAAACTACCCTTGAAAAAGTTTTTGTTCAAGGGTAGTTTTATTATTTTCAGAAAGGATTTTTTGTAATGTATAGATCAATAAAACCGTTTTTAAGGATAGCGCTGCTGATTTCAGCAGTATTTTTCACGATCTGCTCGGTAGCGATGATTTTTTCTCCGGATTATTCTGACGGATCCACTGTGGCAGTTTTGTCTAAATACGGCTCACGCGGAGAAGAGGTCAAAAAAATACAAACCGTTCTCAAAAAATGGGGATATTATTCAGGTTCCGTCGACGGTATCTACGGATCGAAAACACTTCAGGCGGTTAAATATTTCCAGCGCAAGAACGGACTTGTCGAAGACGGTATAGCGGGGCCGAAAACTCTCGCCGCAATGGGTATATCTTCTTCGTCGTCATCATCCTCAAGTTCCGACTATTATCTTCTTGCGAAAATAATTTCCGCCGAAGCGCGCGGTGAAAGCTTTGAGGGACAGGTCGCTGTCGGAGCGGTCGTTTTGAACCGGGTCAAGCACCCGTCTTTTCCGAACACGGTTGCCGGCGTTATATATCAGCCGGGTGCGTTCAGTGCAGTCAACGACGGACAAATAAATCAACCGATCGCGGATTCGGCATATAAGGCCGCGACGGCGGCGTTGAACGGATGGGATCCGTCCGGCGGTGCGATATACTACTACAATCCCGCAAAAACAAGCAATAAGTGGATACGTTCCCGCGAGGTCATAACGGTTATCGGCAACCACGTTTTTGCAAAATAACGGCTATATTTCTTTTTCCGTTTCTCCGGAAAGCTCCATCCAGAGCTCATAATTTTCATCTATTTTTGCCCTTAGCTCGTCCATCTTCTCACAGCGTTTTGCAATCTCCCGATAGTCGGAGCTGACTTCGGGAAGTGTCAGTTCGTCCTCGAGCGATCGAAGTTCGGTCTCCCAAAACGATATTTCCTCTTCCAGACGCCTTATTTCGCTGTTCTTTTTTACTTCTGCGGCTCTTTCTTTTTTTGAACGGTATTTTTTCTCGACGTTCGGAACGTCCGAAAGCGTCGGCGTTTTGATTTTTTTGCGTTCTGCTTCGAATCTCGCGGAATCCATTGTTTTAACCGGCGTCGTTACCGTTCTTTGAGGAGATATTTTTTTCCTCAGATATTCGTCGTATCCGCCTTTATATTCATCGATCCCGTGTCCGGTTATCTCCAATATCCTGTCGGGTACTCTGTTCAGAAGATATCGGTCGTGCGATACCATTATCAAAGTACCTTTAAAATCCTGCAGTGCTTTGTCGAGTGCTTCTTTTGCGGCGATATCAAGATGGTTGGAGGGCTCGTCAAGAATCAGAGTGTTGGCTTTTTCTTTCATAAGTATACAAAAAGCAAGTTTCGCCTTTTCGCCGCCGCTCAGCATAGCCGTCTTTTTATATACGTTTTCACCCGTTAATCTAACTCTTCCGAGCGCTGTTCTGATTTCGAGCTCCGTACTTCTTAAATTTCGGTTCCAAAGCTCATCCAGGACGGTATTGTTCGGATCTATTCCCGACATCTGCTGATCGTAATACCCGATTTCAACGTTTCGTCCCCAGGTAACTTTTCCGAAGCGATGTTTGCCGCGCTTTTGTATACTTTTTAAAAGCGAAGATTTTCCGACGCCGTTTTCGCCTATTATTGCGACTTTTTCTCCTCGGAGAACGTCTATGTTTATACCTTTTAAAAGTTCGACCGTTTCTTCTTCGTCGGCGTAAAGATCGAGCGATTCGACGTGGAGAACGTCTTTTACGGGGTCTTTTTCAAAATCAAAATTGAATACCGGCGGTTTTACCAATTGAGCGGGAGGTTCAACAAGTTCCATTCTGTCTATTTCCGCGAGCCGGCTTTTGGCGCTGTTTGAGGTACTTGCTCTTGCGATATTTTTTTCGGCGTATTCCTTGAGTTTTGCTATTCTCTCGGTTTGCGCGTCGTATTCTTTTTGCATCCTTTCGGTGCGTTCTTGTTTCAACACGACGTATTTAGCGTAGTTACCGTTATATCTGACGAGTTTTTTCGCCTCTATCTCACAAATAGAGGTCGTTATTTTGTCCAGAAAATATCTGTCGTGCGACACGACGAGTATAGCGCCTTTATATTCCGACAAATACTGCTCGAGCCAATCCAGAGTTTTGAAATCGAGGTGGTTCGTCGGCTCGTCAAGTATCAAAAGATCCGGTTCTTCAAGCAATAATTTTGCAAGTGCAAGTCTTGTTTTTTCTCCTCCTGACAAGGTTTGCGCCAAAGTGTCGTCCATGCCGGAAAAGCCCATACCGTTCATAACACTCTTGATTTTAACTTCGCTCATATAGCCGTCGCCGCTCTCGAAAAAATCGGTCAGTTTTTCATATTCTGAGGAGAGTTTTGCATATTCTGACTCCGAGATACCGCCGTTTGCGATCTCTTTCTCGATGCTTCTCATTCTCTCCCAAGCCTTGTTGTATTTTTCAAACGGTCTGTGAAGTTCCCGGGAAATAGTGTTTTTCTCGTCGATACCGCCGTTTTGCTTCAAATAACCGATCCTTGTGTTCATGACGGATATTTCGCCCGAATCGTAACTCTCTTCGCCGCAAAGTATCTTCAATAAGGTCGTTTTTCCGCAGCCGTTCACGCCGATAAGCCCGATCCTGTCTTTGTTTTCGATTTTTAACGAGACGTGATCGAGTATTAAATCAGCGCCGAAGCTTTTTGTGATATTTTCAGCAAAAAGTACCAACTGAACTTCCTCCCGAAAGATCTATATGAGCGTGTTCAGATAGACGATGAAAGGTATCGTTACAACGCTCAGAATTATCGTTATGATTATAAATCCGCAAGCATATTCTCCGTCTATACCCTCTCTGGTAGGCATGAAACTTGTTGCGACCGATACGGGGCAGGACGCTTCGATCAGACATACGCCGATAACGGTTTTTATTATGTCGGTGTTTCCGAACAACACCGAAATACCTTTAAAAACCGCCAAGGTAACGAGCGGTATCAACAATAGCCGCAAAAAAGTCACTTTATACGTCAAATTGTCTTTAAGATAATCGCCGAGCTTTGTCTGTGCCGCAAACGCACCGCACATTATCATAGCAAGAGGAGTGTTCATTTCCGATATTGCGTTTATCGGGATCGCTATGACAGAAGGGAAACGTATATTCGCAAGATAAAACACTATTGCCGCCACAGCTCCGACGACTCCCGGATTAAAAAATATCTTTTTTATTGAGATATTTTTAAATCCGCCGGTCAAACGCGCAAATCCGAACGTCCAGGAAATTATGTTGAAAATCAAAAGGTAGGCCGTGGCGTAAAACGCCGCATCGGTTCCGTAAGCCGCTTTCACTAGAGGGATCGCCACGAATCCCGCGTTTGAATAAACGACTCCGAATCCGGCGATCCTTCTTTTTACGTCGCCGTCTTTGTCTCCGATCATCAATCTGTCGATAAGGATCCCGATAACGTGCGCGACGATAGAAATAACGAGTACGATCAGAAAGCCGGTTGTACGTACGGCGGTTTTTTCGACCTGCGTAGCGCTTATCATCATAAGCGGGATTATAATGGACATAAGTAATTTTGCAAATTGAAGATTTCCGGATTTCGTTATTTTACCTAATTTGAATAAAACGTATCCGACCGACATATAAAGTAGCATTATCACACATTGTTTTGCTACTATCAACGCTGTAGTCATTTCCGGCTTCCTTTCTTTTTTACTGTCTTTTAGATTATATATTATTTTTTCCTTTGTTACAACCTTCTTCGACGGTTATTTGCAAATATTTTGCCGCGATACGTTCTATTTCTTTGAGTAGTTCGGCGGTGCGTTTATCCGAACTTTCGCCGACGTATTCAAACTTGATTTTGACGTTGTCATCAGTCATTTTCGAGTCACTCCCCGAGATATTTTATTATAGTCATCCTGATCCTATTACAAAATAAACCGAG
>JAGAEK010000168.1 GCA_017828835.1 Oscillospiraceae bacterium
AAATGTTAAGCTCGAAAATATCATTTGCAAAACCGCCCGAGTTTTTAATTTTATAATATATAAAAAAACTTAAAAAGTCAAATTATTTTTACGTTTTTCACCGTTTATATTTTTTCAGTATCTCCGAAGCCGCGTCAATGTATTCCGAAACCGCGAATTCCGGCGAAATTATTTTGACGTCGGGTTCAAGCCCGAATATCCAGCCGTAAAACTGTTTGCTTACCGAAACCTCGATCGTTATATCAAAATGCTCTTTGTCGTCGGCAGGCCGCAGCAGAACGTTTTCACCGAAACGGTCTATCATTATCCCCGCCATTTTGTTGCTGCATCGCAAAGTTACGAGCTTTGCGTCTCCCCCGAACATTCCGAATGTCTTTTGCATATATTCCGCGAGATCCAACCCTTTGAATTTTTCCTCGCCCGTTCTCTTCTCTTTGCATACCGAAAGATTGTCCATACGGTCGACGCGGTAGTGTCTGATCTCGTCATATTCGGAATTATAAGCGATCAAATAATAATTTTCGGCGTCCCAAACCAAATTCCAGGGACTTACGACGTAATATTTTCCGTTATGTCTCGGTACCCTTTCTTTTTTTTCGTTCCAATCGCAATATTGGAACCTGATATTGAAATTACCCGAGATCGCCTCGTGTATGCCGTCGACGTTATAATATATCCGCTCGTTTATATTTTTGATCCGGTTAGTGACAAAGACCTGACGCTGAAGTTTTTGCGATTCGTTTTTACCCGCGAGACTTTCGATCTTCTTTATCAGTTTCTCGCTCTTTTTTGCGGTTATAAATCTTGACGCCTGCACCGCATCCACCAAAAGTTTGAGTTCCGGCGCTTCAAACAGCCTTTCTCCGATAAAATATTTGACGGTTTTGTCTTTCGACGTTTCTATATCGACTCCGAAACCGCGAAGCGCTTCAATATCATTATAAAACGTTTTGCGCTCAACGGAAATTCCGTAGCCGGCAAGCTTTTCGATTATTTGAGCACAGGTAAGCCCGTTATTTTCATCGGTATTTTCAAATAAAATTTTCTGAAGGTATAACAGCTTCAATTTTTGATCTACGCTTTTTGCCATACTTACCTCTCGTTCCGTCAGAATTTTATTATTTTCCATTCTCCGTAAAGCCGCTCAAAACTCCATGCCGCGTTTGCCGGACTCGTCGAAGGCAGTTTTGTTTCCGCAATATCCGCCGAAGATTCGATATGTTTTTCGTATAATTTATGCGCAAGATTACCGTTCGTGAATATTCTTTCGATACTGCATTTTGAAATTATTCCGGAAACGTCGTTAGGCTCGGGATTCCTGATACTGCTGTCCGAACTGTTTTTGATCTCACATTCCCTGATAACGTCCCACAAAGCGATATTGTTTGAAAGCAAAAAACGTTTTTTACTTTCAATATCTTGAGGGACCTCCGTACCGTATATTTTCGCAAGCAATTTCCAAAACCGGTTAAGAGGATTCCCATAGTAAAACCCGGTCTCTCTTGATTTAACCGAAGGAAAACTGCCGAGGATGAGTATTTTCGAGTTCGAGTCGTAAACAGGATCAAAAGACTGAAATCTCAAATTTATCCACCCTCCTCAAACGTCAGTTTTTATAATAGTTTATCAAGCAGCCGTCAAGTATTATCTGCCTTTCGTCATCCGTAAGCGCTGCCAATTTGAGTTCGAATTCCGACGATCCGCCGTTTCTTATGACGTAAGCTTTTATAGTGTCGATCTTGTTTTTTACGGCGTTTTTGATATCCGGAACGAATATCAGGTCGTCGTTTTCAAAAACGGGAAGATCATCAACGATAAACGGAAGCATACCCCAATTTATAAGGTTGCTTCTGTAACGTTTCGTCGCATATTCGTTCGCGATATTTGCAAGTCCGCCCAAAACCCTCTGACACGAAGCTGCCTGTTCTCTTGCGGAACCGTCTCCGGGTTTTTTCGCAAATACAACGCTTCCGATCTCGATATTCGCGGGATCCGACGCCGGTTTTATCTTGCGGATCTCGTCAAAAGCGTATGAAAGTTCCGCAATTTTCTCGCCCGATTCTCTCTTCTTTTCAAGCGCAAGCACTTTTTTCGCTTTTTCGACGTAATCGGGAACGCGGCGCGAAAGCGTGAATTCGGCAAGTTTCATGGGATTCGAACGGTAGGAAGACGTTTCTCCCGAAGGTATGAGCTCGTCCGTGGTCGTTACGTCGTCCGTAATGAACGCAGTCACCTTCAAAAGTATGTCGTCTTCAAGAGCAGGCATTTCGGGCCAGTCGACAATATTCGGACCGAATCTCAGTTCGGCGTTCACATCGGCGGAGCCGTAGCCGAAATAGCAGCGTTTTTCATATATTGTTTTGTCAAAAAAGTATTTCGGGGTGCTGAGTTCGAGATCCAAGCTGTCCGCCGGAGTAAGAACGCCTCCGTTTGCCGCTGTCGCCGCAATAGAGCGCGCATCCATAAGAGCCACTGCGGCGCACTGTCCGTTTGCAGGCTTTGAACCCTCGCGGTTCGGGAAATTGCGGGTCGAATGTCTTATACTCAGACAGCCGTTCGCAGGTACGTCTCCCGCTCCGAAACAAGGGCCGCAAAACGCAGTTCTGACGGTAGCGCCGGCGGAAATCAGTTTTCCGATCGCCCCGTTTTTCATAAGTTCAAGCATTATCGGCTGGCTTGAAGGATAGATGCTCAAAGAAAATTCTCCGCATCCGATATTTTTATCGTTGAGTATGTCCGCGGCGGCGCAGAGATTTGAGAACGTACCTCCCGCACATCCCGCAATAACGCCTTGTTCGACTCTCAGCTTGCCGTCCTGACCGATCTTCGACACAAGGTCGATTTTGTTGCCGTCGTTCGCTTTCTTTTCCTCTTCTCTGAGGATATCGGCGGCGTTTGCATTGAGTTCTTCGATCGTATAAGCGTTGCTCGGATGGAACGGAAGCGCGATCATCGGTTTCACTTTCGACAGATCGACTTTTATCATTCCGTCGTAGTATGCGAGTTCTCCGGGTTCGAGCTTTTTAAATTCTGACGCTCTGCCGTGGATTTTCAGATATTCTTCGGTTTTATCGTCTGTCACCCAAATCGACGAGAGACACGTCGTTTCGGTCGTCATAACGTCGATCCCGATCCTGAAATCCATATCGAGTCCGGCAACTCCCGGTCCGACAAATTCCATGACCTTATTTTTGACGTAACCTTTTTTGAAGGATGCACCGATTATTTCAAGAGCAACGTCCTGAGGTCCGACTCCCGGATTTACCTCGCCTTCAAGGTAAACGCAAACGATCTCCGGCATTTTTATGTCGTAGGTCCTGCCCAAAAGCTGTTTCACAAGTTCAGGTCCTCCCTCGCCTATCGCCATTGTTCCGAGAGCGCCGTATCTCGTGTGGCTGTCGGATCCGAGTATCATTTTACCGCCGCCAGCCATCATTTCTCTCATATATTGGTGTATTACCGCCTGGTGAGCGGGAACGAATATACCGCCGTATTTTTTCGCGGCGGAAAGTCCGAACAGATGGTCGTCCTCGTTGATCGTTCCGCCGACAGCGCAAAGAGAGTTATGGCAGTTCGTCAGAACGTAGGGCAGCGGGAATTTTTCAAGTCCGCTCGCACGCGCGGTCTGAATTATCCCGACGTAGGTTATATCGTGAGATGCGAGCGCGTCGAATTTTATTTTCAGTTCACTGCTGTTTTTTGAGATATTGTGCGCCTGCAATATACCGTAAGCTATAGTATTTTTAACGGCATCCTCCTTTTTCGCAAAATCGCATTCGTTTTCCGAAACGATACGCGACCCTCCGAATAAATAAACTCCGCCGTCGTATAACGTCGTCATCGATACATCGTCCTTTCGAGAAAAGATAAGTTACTGTAATTTTAACATGCCGGCGCCTTTTTTACAATAGCTCCGCTCTATCTTGCGCTACTTTATTTTATTTTCAAAATGTTGTATAATTTTTTTAAAACGTGCGAGTATTTTGCAATTTTCATCCGTCTAATAGGTAAAGCACGAAAAAAGGAGAGCTTAATATGAATGAAACTGTTACCCCGGGAAACGACAGACAGCTGTATGAGCGTTTTTTGAGCGGTAATAGTGATGCCGTCTGCGAGATGGTGAAAAAATACAGCGACAGTTTGATCTTATTTCTGAACGGCATATTAAAGGATCCCGCCGCGTCGGAAGAAATTTCCTCGGAAACGTTTTTCAAACTGATCGTCAAACACCCGAAATATCGAGGCGAGGCATCATTTAAAACTTATCTTTTCTCTATCGGCAGGAATCTTGCCGTCGACCATCTTAGAAAAGTTCAAAAAGAAGAGGTATTTTCCGAAGAACAGCTTTTGGAAAATATAAAAGAAACCGAAAATATCGAAGAGACCGTGCTGAAAAACGAGCGGGACCGCGAACTCTATTCCGCACTCGACCGGCTTCAGCCGGATTATTCAGAGGCACTTTATCTGACTTATTTCAACGGCCTTTCCGCGGAGGACGTCGGGAAAGTTATGAAAAAGAGCCGAAAACAAGTCGAAAATCTCCTTTACCGTGCTAAGCTCTCTCTCAAAAAAATTCTTTTAAAGGACGGATTTAACTATGAAATCGTATGAAGAGCGTACCGAAGCCATACTCAAAATGAAAGAAAAAAACGACTCGGATCGCGCGTTTAAAAGAAAAAGAGCGATATCTCTGACTTCGCTCGTCTGCGTATTGCTTGTTTTTTCGATCATCTTCCCCAATTTTGAAAAATTGTCAAGACGCAGTTCTCCCATACAGGTCAGCGAAAACGTATCCCTTGTTTCCGCGAAAAACTATGCCGAAGTCTACAAACAGATTAAGGACGCGAAAAACTATTACGTCAAAAACTATTACAACGGCATGCTTCTCGAAGAAGGTATCGCAAGGCAAGACGCCGCGACGGTAAAAGAAGCCGTACCGGAAGCTGACGAGCCCACGAACAGCAGCAGCGAAAAAGACTATTCCGACACAAACCTTCAGACAGTCGGCGTTCAGGAAGCCGATATCGTCAAAACTGACGGCGATTATATCTATGCATTGACGCAAAACGGCAACATATATATAGTTTCGGCGGATAACGGAAAGCTGGAAATATCTTCTAAAGTCGCGGCGCCGGAAAATTCTTACAGAGATAATTTCTATATCTGCAACGACAGATTGATCGTCATCGCAAGACAGCAATATTATTTGGGCAGTATCGATAAAATAAAGAGAGATAATCTCGATTATTATTATATCGATTACGATTACGAATACGACGGTTACAACCGAACGACCGTCGCCTACACATACGTTCCGCAGATAGAAATATACGATATCTCCGACCGGACGGCTCCGAAACTTCAGTCTACGGTCAACGTCGACGGATACATCACCGATTCAAGAATGATCGATGAACATCTTTATATCGTTTCAACGTCGTATATATATAATAATATCGACGCGCAGGATATAAAAACATATATCCCGAAGGTCGTTGTGAATGATGACGAGAGTTATCTCAAAGCACAGGACATTTATCTTGACGAATCCGCGACCTCTTCAGCATATTATCAGCTCACGGGTATAAATACGCTCGACGGGAGCGTCGTTTCTTCAAAAGCCGTGCTCGGCTGGAGCGGAACGGTATATGCGTCGCTTGAAAATATCTATATTGCGTCAAGCTTCTCAAACGGTACAAAGATCTCGAAATTCTCCATCAAAAACGGAAACGTCGATATGGTTGCCTGCGGATGCGTTCCCGGAAACATGATAAATCAGTTCGCAATGGATGAATATAAAGGCAATCTCAGAGTCGCGACGACTTATAATGAACCGGAAACGTACAGGCGTCTGAACGGCATCTACGTTCTGAACGGAGCACTCGACGTTATCGGAAGTCTTGACGGCGTCGCAAAAGACGAGTCGATATATTCGGTACGTTTCGACGGAGATATCGCGTATTTCGTAACGTTCCGTCAGACAGACCCGCTGTTTGCGGTAGATCTTTCAACTCCCGAAAAGCCGGTGATCCTGAGCGAATTGAAGATACCCGGATATTCCAGATATCTGCATCCTTTCGCTGACGGACTTCTGTTCGGATTCGGAGTCGACGGCGATGAGTTCGGGGCGACCGGAAATTTGAAAATCGCGATGTTCGACGTATCCGATCCCGAAAACGTGATCGAAAAACACAAATACGTCCTCAATAACGAATGGTATTCCGAAGCGCTCTACAATCACAAAGCCGTCCTTATCTCCGCCGAGAAAAATCTCATAGGATTTTCGACCGAATCAAGGTATCTGATATTTTCCTATGACAAAGAACTCGGATTCAAGGCCGTTGCCGAGATAGACCTTTCCGGCTCTTACGATTCCGCAAGAGGACTTTATATCGACGACTACTTCTACGTCGTTGATCAAAAAGGTATACTTGCGATCTCGCTCGGCGAACTCAAAGAGACGTCAAAAGTACTTTTCGAAGAAACAGATGAAGGTCCGGTAGTTATCATTTTCTAACTCAGCCGAAAAAATATAAATTAAAAGCCCCTACGGAAATGTTTTTCCGTAGGGGCTTTTTTTACTGCCGCAGATCGTTTTTTATAAATTCAAGATACTTTTTCACAATATCGATATCGGTAAAGCGGTAGAGCGTTCTCGCGCCCACCACGTCTTCGATCTCGCTGAAAAGCAGCCCGTTTTTTCCATCAAACAAAAAGTCCACTCCCACCATTCCGAAATCGAAGATATTTACTATTTTCATAACGTATTCTCTTTCTTTTTCGGAAAGCACGTAAACTTTCGCACTGCCGCCGAGACAGTAATTCGCGCGAAAATCCCGATCCGAGCTTCTGAGTATGGCGCCGACGATCTCTTTGCCGACGACAAACACCCTCAAATCTTTTCCGGGCGACTTGCAAAGCGGCTGAAGCACCCAATCTTCGTTATACGTTGAACTGTTTTCGTAGAGTTCGCTCGCATTTCGCGCTAAGCTTACGCCAATGCCGCTCCTTCCGGAAACCGGCTTCGATACGAGCGGGAAACCGTAGGAGCAGAACTCGCTTTCGAGCCCGCACTTTCGAAACGCGCTGTCCAAAACAGGTACCCCGGTCTGCGAAACATACTGCAGACAAAGCGCTTTATCGTTGCATATCACCGCGGTTTTGCTGTTGTTGTAAACTTTTATACCCAGCAGCTCAAGCTGCCTTGTCAGCAGCGGATATATCGTTCTGCAAATCGCAAAATCCGGCTTTTCTACGGTTTTTCCGTACCGCAATATATAAAGCTCGCCGTTTTTTACCCCTATTTCAAGCTCCTCCGTATATATGAGCTCAAAATCGATACCGAGTTCTCTGCCGTCTTCGAAATATATATCTATATAATCTCTGTTTTTTTCGGCGTCCTTTTTGGAATAGATCAGCCAACCTTTCACGGTAAAATACTCCTTTTTATATGCTCGAATATTTTGTCGGCGATGTTTACTCCGGTCAAAGCCGTTATGTTTTTGATGTAGGCGTTGGAATTTATCTCACAGACGACAGGTCCGTCTTCTCCGAACATCAGATCTACTCCCGAAAAATCCGCCCCTACCGCTTCAGAGCAAGCGATCGCTATGTTTTTTTCTTCTTCCGTCGGCTCGTAAAGCTCCATTTTGCCGCCCGCCGTAACGTTTGCACGGAAGTCGTTCGGAGGCGCCGTTCTCAGCATCGTTGCAACGACCTCTCCGCCGACAATATTCACTCTCAGGTCTTTTCCGTAACTCGTTTTGATAAGCTCCTGCATAAGCATCGGACGCGGCGCGCGTTCTCTCACCTTTTCAAAAAGCTCCTCAGGACTGTTGATCAGATAGACCTGCTTTCCGAAAGAGCCGAATCTTTCCTTTAAAACCAGAGGATATCCAAGCTGCTCGCCTGCAAACCGAAAATAATCTTCGCTTTGATACCCGACGTTTTCAAACGTCAGCGGTGCAAAAAACGTCTTCGGGATCTTTATCCCGGCTTTTGCGAAAATCTCGTAACTGAGCGCTTTGTCGTCGCAAAGTTCGATCGTTTTCGCACTGTTGAAACACCGTATACCGGCGGATTCAAGCGCATAAGCGAGCCTCACGTCTTTGTCCCAGAACAAAACGAAATCAGGAAGCGGAACGAAAAATTTTATACCGTCTTCGCTGACCGAATAAATCACATCGGCATTTGAAAGACAGGTCATATCTATACCGTTTTTTTCGGCTGATCTCATAAGCATTCGAGTATGCTCGGAAAATTTCGCGCCGGTCAGGAATCCGTTGCATATAAGCCAACCGCGCAGTTTCATCGTAACCGCTCCTCTCCTCATTTTTTACTAATTATACAATTATTTTTCAAAGCCGTCAATCTCACCGGTTTTTGTGTCGGCCTTAATTTTTTCAGCCCATTTTTCCTCTTGCTCTTAATATATATATATATTATAATGGACTTGCAGGACTTGCAAAATATTTGAAAAAGAGGTGGCGAAAATGAAAGGGAAAACCATAAGCGAGATAAAACTCGGAGATTCAGCTTTTTTTGAAAAAACACTTACTCGGACAGACGCGTATCTTTTTGCCGGAATCACCGGCGACCTCAACCCCGCTCACGTAAACGCCGTAGAGGCGGAGAAAGGTATGTTCAAAAAACAGGTCGTCCACGGAGTATTGACGGCAGGACTTATTTCAACGGTTTTGGGAATGTATCTCCCCGGACCGGGAACTATATATCTCGCTCAGGAACTCCGCTTCACCGCGCCCGTTTATTTCGGCGACACAATAAAGGCGACGGCGGAAGTTATCGAGATAATTCCGGAAAAGAACCGTATAAAACTGAAAACGACCTGCACGAATCAGGACGGAAAAGAAGTTATCACCGGTGTCGCTACCTGTATGCCTCCGAGATAAGATTTTGATACTCTGAAAGAAAAGCGGCGTAAAACGCCGCTTTTTTGTGTTTTTATTTTGATTTTAAGGCGTTTTTCGTCTGCAAACATCTCGGCGTTACTATGACGTCGGCACCGAGAGACAGCAGTTCCGTTCCGTCCGACTGACAATCGATAAGACATCTGAGTCCCTGCGAATGTGCGGTATCGATAAATTCCTTCGACGCTATGAACGAATTGGCTTCGATCTTTTCGCATCCGATAAAAACAGCTTTTTTTACGTCGTCTTTATTGGCTGACTCGGAATAGAGACAGAGCGGAAATTCCGGAGCGGTAAGTTTCAATCGTTCGAGAAGCTTTGCGGACGGGCTTGTGAAATATACATATTTTTTGCAGTCGTACTTTTCGATAAGCTCAAATATACGTTTCAAAAATTTTTCATCAAGCTGTGCATCTGTCGGCTCGATAAACAAATTCATGATCGTATGGCAGGAAAACTTGAAAAGTATATTTTCGAAAGTCGCAAGACACAAACCTTCAAAGCCGTCCTGTGAGGACTTTAATTCAAGATTCTTCAACAGTTTTAACGGTATATCCCAAATTTTTCCGAAAATATCCGAATAGTCCGACAGTTCGTTCGACGCGCATGCGACAGGTTCGCCGTCAGCCGAAGGATATAATCTGAGCCGCACTTCGTCAACGCCTATGGCTATTGCGCTTCCGATCGACGGCAACGAGTGTAACGGAGCTGATGCGACAAGTCCGCCGTCGGCGCAGACTCTCGGATATTTCGCAAGGGCGTCGGTCCTTACTATCGCGCTGCCTGCCGGACGGTATTTCCAGGGTCTTCTGCCTATCTCGACGTATTGATAGTGTGCGGCGGGAGGATTTCCGTAGCCGGCGGGTTTATAATATTTGTCGAGCGGATCAAAATCGGCATAAGCCATACCGACTTTTGAATACATATTCGCAAGAACTTTCCCGGTCGGAGCAACGATCATACTTCCTCCGCCGATATTTGAATTTTCATCCATGCTTACCGAAGCGCGCACGACGTAGGCGTTGCAATTATAAGCGATAAATCTCGTGATTATCTCAACTGCGTCGTGAGTATCGCTGCGCTGATGGGAACATCCGATTATAATATCGACGTTTTTCCGGGCAATATTCGAATACGCTTCATAAAAATAGAAGTCGTAACACGTCAAAAATCCGTATTTCAATCCGTCGATCTCGATCACCGTAGGTTCCGAAAAATCGAACGTGTATTCGCTGTCCAGCTTCATGACCTCGGTC
>JAGAEK010000018.1 GCA_017828835.1 Oscillospiraceae bacterium
CCGGACGGATAGAGGCGGCGGGAAAGGCGGCGATAATTATCGTCGGGTTTCCGCTGTTCCGTACCGTTTTGAATATCGCAAAACAAATAATAGAAATATAAAGGGGACGGAGGAAGTGAAAAAAATTATCGGGATAATGATATTTTTTCTGATCGCGGCGGGGTTTTGCGAAATTGCTTTTGGAGAAGAAAAAACCGTTACGGTAGAGGGACTTATTGAAAAAAGCGGAATAAGGGAAGCAGAAGATAAGATCCCGGAGAGTACGAAAAAGCTTATGCGTGAGCTCGGGATAGAGGAATTGAGTGTGGAAAGCATATCAAGACTTTCTCCGATAGGATTTATCAAACTTGCGGTTAAATCAGCGGGAGACGAGATAGCGAAACCGCTGCGTTCGGTTGCGATAGTTGTCGGGATATCTGTCGGTATAGCCGTTGCGAAAGCGTTCGGAGAAGGAAAAAGAATAGGGAAAACTGTGGATACGATCGGAGCGCTTTGCAGTATTGCGGCGGTGATAACTCCCGTTACCGAGGGGATAAGAAGAAGCTGTGAAGCAATAAAAGCAAGCGGTGATTTTATAACTTGTTTTGCGCCGGTATATGCGGGGGCGGTCGTTTCGAGCGGTCATCCCGCGGCCGCCGCGGGTTATAACACGGTCATTTTTGCCGCGGCACAGGTCGCCGCAAGCGTATCGGAAAAGATAATTACTCCCGCGGTGGGTATATTTTTGGCGTTTGCGGTCGTCGGAGCATCGACGGATTCCGGGCTTTGTGAATTATCGGAGACGATAAAAAAGGTGATATGCTGGGGTTTGGGGATAGTTATAACCGTGTTTGTGGGGATATTCGGACTCCAGAGCTTTGTCGCGGTCGGTGCCGACGGAATAACCGAAAAAGCGGCCAAGTTTATAGTGGGGTCCGCAACACCTGTTGTCGGCGGCGCTTTGGCTGACGCATATACCGCCGTAAAAAGCTGTGTGAAACTGGTAGGCGGCAGTATAGGAAGCTTCGGGATAGCGGCAGTTGCGATCATGAATTTGCCTACGGTTTTAAACAGTGTTTTGTGGATGGCGGCAACAGGTATAAGCAGTGTTTTGAGCAGGTCTCTCGGGGCAAAAAGCGCGGAGAATGCGTTGAAAGCGACAAATTCCGCGATGAGTATACTTTTTGCGGTGAATATGTCGTTTATGATGCTTTGCATAGTGTCTACCGCGCTGCTCATATCGACTGCAAACGCGGGATAGGAGTGATAAAAACGGAAGGGATAAAACAGTGGGCGTTTTCACTCTGTGCCGCGGCGGTAGCGGGCGGAATCATTGAATTGGCAGCACCGGAGGGAAAAGACGGAGAGATCAAAAAAATAATAAAAACGGTAGTGTGCGTATTTTTTTTGATATGTATGACGGCACCTCTGATAGATCTCGGAATAGAGAATTTTTTTCCGGCAGAAAATACGGAAAATATCGAGAGTGTAAGCGAACTTGAAGGAACGGAAGAGGCGGTACTCAGGATCTTCAGAGAAAACATTATAAAAGAAACGGAAAAAGTATTGGACGGATTTGAAATAAAAAACGCACAAATCTCGACGAAAGTTAATATCGGGGAAGATATGAGCATATCTATTAGTGAAATAAATTTAATAATTGATAAGCAATATTCCGGATCGGAAAATAAAATCAAATTTGAGATTAAGGAAAAATTCGGCGTGGAGGCAAACATTGGATTTAAGGAGTAACTGCGGTGGAAGAAAACAAAAAAGGAAAACGTTTTTTAACGATAGACAAGATAATAAAAACAAAGAACGGCAAAATGAAGATACTTGTCATACTCGGAGCTATCGGAATGCTGATAATACTTTTTTCGGATATATTCGTTGGAACAAAACAACAGGAAGTAGCAGCAGACGAGATAACGTCTGAATATAAATATATGAGCAGCGACGAACTTGAGAGAAAAATACGCGAAACGGTCGAAAGTATAGAGGGGGTGGGGAGGGCGAAGGTTTTGATAACGTATTCGGGTTCATCAACGAAGGTATATGCGGTCCAAAAAGACGAGGAGACCGAAACCGTTACGAACGGTGAAGGAGAGAAAAAAGAAGAGAAAAAAAGGAGCAGTGAGGAATATGTGATGGTTGAAAACGGCAGCGGAAAGAAAAACGCGCTTAAAATTTACGAATCCGAACCGGAGATAAAAGGAGTAGTCGTAGTATGTACGGGAGGAGGTAAAGCGGGGATCGAGGCGAAGGTAGTAAACGCAGTGACGGTTGCGCTCGGGATATCGTCTGCTAAGGTTTTTGTGGCAGAACTTGCAAAATAAAAATTTGATCGGAGGAAATAACAATGAACTTTATAATCAGTAAAAAACATATAGTTTTGGCATCTCTTACACTTGCGTTAAGTATAGCGGTATACATAAATTTCGTGTTTGCAAAAAACGAAAACAAAATTGATATGACGGATACGGTCGATTCTCAGAATACTCAGACGTCAGCTTCGGAAAATTACGGAGACACGAAATTGGTAGACGGAAAAAACGTTAACGAAACGGATGGATATTTTGAAGAGGCTCGCCTTTCGAGAACGAGAGCGAGGGACGAGGCGATCGAAACACTTCAGGGAATGTTTGAAAAAATAACGGATGACGAAGACGAACTTGCTGAAATGACGATGAAAGCGGTGGCGATAGCGAAATCCATCGATGCGGAGGGGAAAATAGAAAATCTTATAAAAGCCAAAGGATTTGAAGATTGCCTTGTGTATATAAACGAGACTAAAGCGGACGTTATCATCAAAACCGACGGGCTGCTTTCGGGAGAGGCGGCGGTCATAAAAGATATAATATTGTCGGAAACCGAACTTGAGGCGGAAAATATTAAAATACTTGAAGTAAACTAGTTGATAAAGAATAAAAAAGATGCTATAATATTAAAATCGACGGAATATAAAATACTTTTAAATAAGGAGTGTTTGAGTTGGGAAAGAGAAATAAAGGAGAACTCAGGATTTCTCATGATGTTATAGCGTCTATTGCGAGCAGAGCCGCATGTGAGATCGAAGGGGTAGCCGGAATGGCACAGCGTCCGATCAAACTGAAAAATCTCACTCCGATGCTCTCGAAATACGAAAAATCAGTTAATATCGAGCTTTATGACGAAGTTGCGGTAATAGGTATCTACCTTGATCTGAACTACGGCGCGTGTATTCCGAGCGTTTGCGAAAAGGTTCAGGAAGCAGTTAAAGAAGCCGTTCAGGGAATGACTTCAGTAGCCGTTGCAAAGGTGAACGTTTACGTTATGGGAATCGAATTTCCGGAAAAAGCGAAATAAAAAACGGTAAAAGTTTTGGAAACGGCAAAGCGGAGGACGTTATGACCAGAAAAGAAGCAAGAGAACAAGCGTTTATATTGATATTTGAGCATGAGTTCAGAAAGAGCGAAACATTTGAGGAGATAGTTGATACCGCTGAGGCCTATTTTAACGAAAAAGTAAACGAGTTTTCGTATATACTTGCGAAGAACGCAATAGAAAATGCGGAGACGATCGACGGTTACATAGAAAAATATTCGCTGAACTGGAAAAAGGTACGCATATCGAAAGTAAATCTTGCGGTATTGCGTCTTGCCATAGGAGAGATGCTTTATTATGACGATACCCCGGACAGTGTCGCTATAAACGAAGCGGTGGAGATTGTCAAGAAATACGGCGGAGATGAAGAAAAAGCATACGTCAACGGGGTATTGGGCAAATTTGTGAAAGAAAAAGACGGCGCTCGGGACGTTGATGCGAAGGACGCCGACGCAGCCGAAGAGATCAAATAAAAGTTGAGAAATACCGTTATAATAAACGATATGTGAAGTAAGCGAGAGGAATGATGCGGTAGTGGGAAGGTGCCTCGGCATAGATACCAGCAATTACACGACCTCTGCGGCGCTTTATGACGATGAAAAAGGAAATATGTTATGGAGCAAAAAACTACTGCCGGTGAAGGAAGGCGAGATCGGCCTTCGTTCGTCGGAGGTAGTTTTTGCGCATATAAAACAGGCAGAGAGTATAATAAGAGAGACGATCGGCGATAACGGAGGAAAAATAGACGCTGTTGCGGTATCTGACAGACCGAGAGACGCCGAGGGTTCATATATGCCGTGTTTCCTTGTCGGAAGAACGATTGCGGGGGCGATATCAGCAGCGCTCGGAGTACCGCTGTTTTGTTTTTCTCATCAAGCCGGACATATCGCGTCCGCGCTTTATTCGTCCGGAAGGACCGATCTTATCGGTAAAAGTTTTCTGTCTTTTCACGTTTCGGGAGGCACTACGGAATGTTTATACGTTACGCCGGATGAGGAGAGGATATTCAACTGTGAGATAATAGGAAGATCGCTTGACCTTCATATAGGACAAGCTGTCGACAGAGTCGGAAATATGTTGAATTATCCGTTTCCGTCCGGAGCTTATCTTGAAAAAGCGGCGGAAAAAGCGGGAGAAAACATAATGTTGAAGGCAGATATATCAAAAGCGATGAAAGGAAACGACTGTTGTATATCAGGCGTTGAAAATAATTGCAGGAGATATCTTGAGGAAGGGAAAAGCGAAGAAGAGATCGCGCAGTATCTTTTTGACTATATTTATAAAGTTATCGACAGGATGACGCAGGAAGCAATTAAAAATTACGGAGACGTTGAGATCGTATATGCCGGCGGAGTCATGTCGAACGGGATCATAAAAAGAAGACTTTCCGAAAAATACGGATGTGTGTTTGCGGCGAGGGAGTATTCATCGGATAACGCATGCGGTACGGCGCTGATGGGAGCCGTAAGATACGCAAAGGCGACCGGGAGGTGAGCTGGATGGCGGGATTTATTATATTGACGGTTTCACAGCTTAACAGTTACGTTAAGTCGGTCATAGAGTCTGATGAAAAGATCAGAGGAGTTTTTATTCGTGGAGAAATATCGAATTGTACCGTTCACAGGCTTTCGGGGCACGTCTATTTTACTCTGAAAGATACAGAAAGCGCGATAAAAGCGGTGATGTTCAGGGGGAACGCTGCGAGGATCAGATTTATACCCGAAAACGGGATGTCGGTGATAGTACAGGGAGACGTTTCACTTTATGCAAGAGACGGATCGTATCAGATAAACGTGTTCGATATGCAGCCCGACGGGGTCGGAGCGATGTACGTTGCGCTCGAACAGCTGAAAAAGAAACTTTCCGAAGAGGGGATATTTGACGAGGAAAAGAAAAAGGCGATACCCCGTATGCCTCAGCGCATAGGTATCGTTACGGCAAAAGGATCAGCCGCGCTGCAGGACATTTTAAACACGCTTCGGAGAAGATATCCCTGCGAGGTCGTGATCGCTGACGTTACCGTTCAGGGAGAGGGAGCTGCGGAGAATATAGTGAGAGCACTGAAAATATTGGATTCGGCTGACTGTGACGAGATAATAGTTGCAAGAGGCGGAGGAAGTGCTGAAGATCTTTGGAATTTTAACGACGAGAGAGTGGTCAGAGCGATATACGGATGCACTACGCCGGTAATATCGGCGATAGGACATGAGACGGATATAACTCTTTCGGATTTTGCGGCGGATCTGCGTGCGCCTACTCCTACCGCGGCGGCGGAACTTGCGGCTGTTGAAATGACGGAAATAAATGAAAAAATATTCAACTTGAAAAATATAATGCGAAAAAGCGTTGAATATAAGCTGGATGAAAAAAGGTATGAACTTGCGGCGATAGAAAAAGTCGTCGACGCGGATGAAATTTGCAAATCGATCGAAAAAGCCGAAGCAAGATCGAAGGAACTTTTGACGATCGCGGGAAAAAGTATCGAAAAACATATTGAAAACAAGAGAAAAACGTTGATCGATGTGATGAAAAGAGTGGACGGACTGGGACCGATGAAAACGCTTATGAGAGGTTACAGTGTGGTAAGCGCCGGAGGAAATACGGTCAAAAGTGTGAGAGAACTTGAAAAAGGCGAAAGAATAGAAATACTGTTCAGCGACGGAAAAACCGGCGCGCGAGTCGAATAAGGAGGCAAGAATATGGAAAACAAAGGGAATATGAAAATTGAAGACGCAATGAAACGCCTCGAAGAAATAGCGGACATACTGCAGGACGGAGAATTGGAGCTGGATGAAAGTCTGAAACTTTACGAAGAAGGCGTAAAGCTTGCTAAAGAATGTGAAAATAAGCTCAAAAAAGCCGAGCTTAAGTTCAAAGAGATAAGCGATTCGGGAAAAGAAAACGGCAAGGAATGAGAGATATGAAATACGAGGAAAAATTTGCTTTATACAGAAATGCGGCGGAAGAAGAGCTTGAAAAGAGCGTAGTGACCGATGAAAAAAGGTGCGGCGGACTTATCGAAGCAATGAGATACAGTTTGCTCGGCGGCGGCAAAAGGATAAGAGCGGCGCTGGTGCTTGAATTCTGCGATATTTACGGAGGAGCTTGGAAGAATGCTCTTCCCGCGGCTGCCGCAATAGAAATGATACACGCTTATTCGCTGATACACGACGATATGCCGTGTATGGATAATGACGATTTCAGAAGAGGAAAGCCGTCCTGCCATAAAAAATTCGGTGAAGCTGAGGCGTTGCTTGCGGGGGATGCGCTGCTGACTTACGCTTTCGGATATGCGGCAAAAAGTAAAGCAAATCCGGAGAATATAGTTCGCGCGCTGAAAGAAATGTCGGAGTTTGCCGGGTGTGACGGAATGTGCGGCGGACAGTATATCGACCTTGAGAGTGAAGGGAAAAATATAGATGAAGCCACACTTGAAACGATGCACAGACTTAAAACCGGAGCGATGATAAGACTCAGCGGCAGGATCGGCGCTATACTCGGCGGAGCAAATGAATTGGAAATAGAAAGGGCGGACAGATACTGCGCTAAAATAGGGTTGGCGTTTCAGATCACGGATGACATACTTGACGTGATCGGCGATGAAAAATTGCTTGGCAAGCCGGTCAAAAGTGACAGCTCGAACGACAAAAAAACCTATGCTTCTTTTTACGGTATAGAAGCCGCAAAAAAAATGGCGGACGAATTGTTTTGCGAGGCGAAAAGCATTATAACGGAGATCGATCCGAAAGATGATTTTCTTATGGGACTGACCGAATTTCTTGAAAGCAGGAACCACTGATGGAACGGCTTGACGTTGAACTGGTAAAACGCGGGATGGCGGCGACAAGGAACAAGGCGAAGGGCTATATTGAAGACGGGCGGGTAATGGTGGAAGACAAGCTCGTTACCAAGCCGAGCTTTGAGGTCGGCGAGGACACGAAAATAGAGGTCAGGGACGACGAAACGGAATACGTCGGAAGAGGCGGGAAGAAACTTGAAAAAGCGTTTGAACGCTTTAAGCTCGACGTAAAAGGAAAGGTGTGTATCGATATCGGAGCGTCGACCGGCGGCTTTACGGAATGCCTGTTAAGACACGGCGCCGCGAGAGTTTACGCCGTGGACGTGGGGTCCGGGCAGCTTTCGGAAAAATTAAGACTTGACGAAAGAGTAAAAAATATAGAAAATACTAATATAAGATATATGCAGCCTGAAGTTATAGGAGAGAAAGCGGATTTTATATGCGCGGATCTTTCATTTATTTCGCTTGTTCTGGTAATGGATAGAATAAGGATGCTGTTAAAAGAAAACGGTGTTTGCGTAACGTTGATAAAACCGCAGTTTGAGGTCGGCAGAAATAACGTAGGGAAAAAAGGCGTCGTTAAAGACGCGCAAAGCATCGAGGAAGCAATAATAAGAATTTTCGAATATTGCGACAGTATAGGACTTACGGCGGTGGCGCTCGATTATTCGCCGATAAAAGGCGGGGACGGAAACGTTGAGTTTATTTCTGAATTTGTTTTCGGAAATAACGAGAAAAGAATACCCCGCGAAAAAGTCAAAGAAATCGTTTTGAATGCGAGAAAAGAACTTTAGGTCAAAGAAGGGTTGACGTGTGGAGAAAATAATCAAAAGCGTGCTTTTGTTTCCCGGACTTTCCGAGCGGAACAGAGATATTATAAAAGAAACGGTTTTACCCGTAACCGATGAGTTGAAACGTGCCGGAATAAAGATATTTGCAGAAGAAGAAAGAATAAAACTGTTTTCGGTCTGCGGTGCGGAGAAAATAAAACCGGATGACGAACCTGACGCGATCGTGGCGATCGGAGGAGACGGAACGATACTTCGTGCAGCGAGAAAAGCAGTCGGGAAAAATATTCCCATACTCGGGATAAATGCCGGAAGAGTCGGTTTTTTGGCACAGATCGAACGGAATGAAATAAAAAATTTAGAGAAATTAGCTTGCGGAGAATATAAGATCGATAAGAGAATGCTGTTGGAAGCAAAAATTATAAGAGACGGAAAAAAGGAAGAAGAGCCGTTTTTTTCGATAAATGAAACGACGCTCATGAAAGACGATCCCGCGCATACGGTAGATGTTGAGGTCAGAAGGAACGGGGTGTTTGCATATAGGTGTCGGGCAGACGGTATTATAGCGGCAACTCCGACGGGTTCGACGGCTTATTCGATGTCAGCCGGCGGACCGATCAGCGATCCGGGAGCGGAAATGATAATAATAACGCCGGTATGTCCGCATTCTCCGGCTGCGAGAGCGGTCGTCTTTTCAGACAAGGACGTTATAACTCTGAAAGCGGCGGAAGGGAAAATATCGGTCGTTTCAGACGGCGAAATAGAGTCGGTAATATCGGAAAACGATTGTGTGGAAATAAAGAAATATTCCGAAAAAGCAAGGTTCATCAATCTTTCCGATAAAAATTTTTACGAGACGTTCAACAACAAATTTTTTGGAATATAATTTGCGGGGGAAGCAGATATGAAAAAGGAACGACAGGAAGCGATATTAAAACTTATATCCGAGGAAGTTATAGAGACTCAGGAAGAATTGATAAAAAAGCTTTGCGAAAAAGGATTTGACGTAACTCAGGCAACGGTTTCGCGAGATATCAGAGAATTGAGGATCTCAAAAGTGCAGACCAATACGGGCTACAGATATTTCTCGAATGACAATGCGGAAACCAAGTTGGGAAACAAATATCTTGAGATATTGAAGCAATCGGTTAAAAATGTTGACTTTGCGGGAAATATCGCGGTAGTGAAATGCTACACCGGAACGGCTAACGCGGCGTGCGCGGCGGTCGATTCGATACATACGGCTGATATCGTCGGTACGCTTGCGGGAGACGATACTATTTTCGTGCTTTTGAAAAACGAAGATACTGCAAAGGATTTTGTTGAAAAATTCAGAAAATATTATATATAAATCAGGATTTTGATTGAGAGCGATGTCTGAGGGGGTGAGAATATGCTTTCGAGTTTGTTTATACAGAACGTAGCGGTAATAGAAAAGGCGGAATTTGAGCTTACGGAGGGTTTTAATGTTTTCACCGGAGAGACCGGAGCCGGTAAGACGATACTCATAAACGCCATAAATGCGGTTACAGGCGGAAGGATATCCAAGGACATAATAAGAAACGGTGCCGACAAAGCAACGATAAGCGCGGTGTTTTGTAAAATACCGGCGGAAAAAGCGGAAGAGATCAGAGAATACGGTTATGAACTTGAGGATGAAGAACTGATCGTTTCGAGATCGATCTATACCGACGGGAAAAACGTTTGCAGGATAAACGGTCAGCCGACGACGGTAGCTGTTCTGAGGGATATATCGAAAGGTATGATCGATATATACGGTCAGCATGACGGACGTGCGCTGCTTGACGTTCAGGAGCATATCAAATTTGTTGACGAATACGGAAACGTTTTCGAAGCGAAAGAAAAATATCGGCAGATATACGGAAAAATGAAAGCTGTCGAAAAAGAGCTTGATGAAGCGGTGAAGCTTGAAAACGACAAAGATAGGCTGAAAGAATTTTTGGAATACCAGCTCAACGAGATAACTTCCGCAAATATACGTATCGGAGAAGAGGAAGAACTGAGAAGACAGCTTAAAATCATAAAAAACGCCAAATTACTTGAAGAATTGTTTGAGAAATCCAGAGAAGCGGCGTTGGGCGACGATAACAGAGAGGGTGCAATAGAAGAACTCGGAAATTTTGCCGACAGTATAGAGGAGCTTTCAAAATATTATAAAGAACTCGGGCAAGATGCCGAACGTATACGTGAAATATACTATGAAGTTGAAGAGATATATAAAGACGTCAGGGGATTTGAAGGGGATAACGATTATAGCCCAGCACAGCTCGACGCGATCGAGGATAGGCTTGAAACGATAAGAAAGCTTGAGAAAAAATACGGAGTCGGAGAAAAAGAGGTACTTGAAAAAGCAGACGAAATGCAAAGCAAGCTTTCTGCGATAGAGGACTCCGAAGCAAGGATCGAAGAACTGCGTAAGGAGTTTAATGAACTTTTAAGCGATGCGAAAAATGCGGCAAATGAATTGAGCTTAAAGAGAGAAGAAGCGGCAAAAGCGTTTTCGGAAGCGGTAAAAAGCGAGCTTGTTTTCCTTGATATGCCGAATGTCAAGTTCAGCGTATCCCGAAAGCAGACGGAGCTGACGCAGAACGGGGCTGATGCGATGGAGTTTATGATATCCGCGAACCCCGGAGAAGAACCGCGCGCACTTGCGAAAATAGCTTCAGGCGGTGAAATGTCGCGAATAATGCTCAGCATAAAAAACGCTACCGTGTCCAGAGATAACATTGAAACGATCGTTTTTGACGAAGTGGATACGGGAGTAAGCGGCCGTGCGGCTTACAAAATAGGCAAAAAGCTGAAAGAAGTTTCAAAAAACAGACAGGTTATATGCGTTACTCATCTTGCGCAGGTCGCGGCGTTCGGAGACAGCCATATGCTGATAACGAAACATACTGAAAACGACCGTACGTTTACGGAGATACGCAGGATAGAAGGAAAAGACAGAGAATATGAAATAGCAAGGATAGGCGGCGGAGATACCGTTACCGAAACGCAAATCCGAAACGCTAAAGAAATGCTTGAAAGCAGTAAATAATAAAAGCTCCGAAATCAGTTTCGGAGCTTTTTTGTATCAGTTTATTTTACAGACCGCCGTTTTTTTCATTTGCAGTCTCAGTCGGTCGGCGATCATTGCAATGAATTCGCTGTTTGTCGGTTTACCTCTTGAATTTTGAACGGTATATCCGAAATAAGAGTTCAGAACATCGATATCTCCTCTGTCCCAGGCAACTTCAATAGCGTGGCGGATCGCGCGTTCGACTCTTGACGAAGTTGTGGAGTTTTTCTTTGCGATAGTGGGATAAAGGATCTTCGTAACTGAGTTTATGATCTCTGGGTCCTCAGTCGAAAGGATTATTGCTTCGCGAAGGTATTGATAACCTTTTATATGAGC
>JAGAEK010000169.1 GCA_017828835.1 Oscillospiraceae bacterium
ATCGACGTCGTCGGTTTTAACGAGACGTTAATAGTTTTGACGACGGAAGGCGGCAGGCTCACCGTCGAGGGTGAAGAGATACAAATAACGGCGCTCGACGTCGAGAGCGGCAAAATGACGGCGACGGGGCGGTTCGACTCGCTGATGTACGGAGACGCGGAAAAAACGCGCCGCGGATTTTTCTCGCGCCTGCTCAGATGATCGGATTTTTTTACGACTCGGCGGGACTTATCGTAAAAGCGATCGTACTGGGAGTCATTTTCGGCGTAGTGTACGACGTTTTCCGCATTTTGCGTATATCGTCGTCCGCAGTGACGCCGCGCGGCGCTTTTTTCGAAAAGATTAAGCCGCGAAAGCCGCTATTGAACGTCAGAAGGCCGAAAAAAACGGCGGCGGTCGGAAATATAGCTGTTTTTATTCAGGATATCGTTTTTTTCGCGATCTGTACGGCCGCGGAGATACTGTTTTTTCTCAGAGAAAACAACGGAGAAATACGCATATATTGCCTGATATTCAGCCTTTCGGGATTCATTATATACCTTGTTTCGCTCGGGAAAATAACGATTTATTTTTCTTCGGTGATTATATTTTCGGTTAAGTGCTTGCTTTATTGGTCACTTTATATTATAATAATACCCGTAAAGCGTTTTTTGAAGATAATAAAGAAGGTTTCGTCAACCGTTTTCGCCCATACCGTGGGCATCGTTATGATGAAAATCAAACGCAGGCGTTCCGGATCGCTGGAGAGGGCGATCATTTCCGATGCCGCAGTGTGTTTCGGATTGTTTGAGGAGGTAAAAGATGTCTAAAAGATCTGATTTTCTGCTGAAAATAGCGGTCGTTGCGGTCGCTGTTTTGGCCGTTGTGACGCTGATCGTCATGAGAGTGAGGATAAATCAGTTTCAGACGGAGAGGGAAGAACTGAGGGAAGAGATGTCTTCTTATGAGCAGAGGATCAAGGAACTCGAAGAAAGGCTCACAATGCCGGATTCCGAGTTTTCGAGCGAGTTGCAAGAGGGCGATGCGAAAAAATGAGAGAAATATCGGCTGAAACAATAAAAAACACGGTCAAAATGCTGTTTATCGACGCGAACCATGAACTCGGAGAAGACGAAAAACGCGCGATCGAAAACGCCTCGAAAAACGAAAAAAGTCAGGTGGGACAAAGCATTTTGAACGCTCTTTGCGAAAATCTCAAAGCGGCGAAAGAACTGCATATACCTATCTGCCAGGACACCGGAATGGCGGTTGTCTTCATCGACGTCGGACAAGACGTGCACATTACGGGCGGCAGTTACGAGGATGCGATAAATAAAGGCGTGGCGGAAGCGTATACAGAGGGATTTATGCGCGCTTCCGTTGTGAAAGATCCGATTTTTTGCCGAGAAAACACAAAAAACAACACTCCGGCGGTGATTCACACGCGTATCGTTGACGGAGACAAGATAAAAATAACCGCGCTGCCGAAAGGCTTCGGAAGCGAAAACATGAGCGCGCTGAAAATGTTCAATCCGTCGGCGACGAGGGAAGAGATAATAGATTTTGTGGTCGAAACGGTGAAAAAAGCCGGCTCGAACCCGTGTCCGCCTATCGAGGTCGGCATCGGTATCGGCGGGACTTTCGATTACGCCCCGATTTTGGCCAAAAATGCGCTTGCGCGCGGCATAAATACGGAAAATGCGAACCCCGATTACGCAAGACTTGAAAAGGAGATCCTCGGGCGGATAAACGATCTCGGGATTGGTCCTCAGGGGTTCGGCGGAGACACGACGGCGCTCGGGGTAAATATTGAGTATTATCCGACGCACATCGCGGGACTTCCGGTCGCGGTAAACATCAACTGCCACGTCATGCGTCACAAGTGTGCGATTATTTGATGTTGACAAATCAGGCCGTATACATTATAATAATGAAAGAAAAACATCGAGGTGATTATATATGGAAGAAAAACTGCCGCTTGAAGGGAAATATCTGATGTACAAGGGCAAACCTCTCGTCAGAGAAAAGAACGTCATCGTGTACGGAGATATGCGCGAAGAATATTATCTGTTCCTTATGATACTCACGACGAAAAAAGTCGGAGACATCGAAACGCCGGATAAGATACTCATTCAGATACTCAGCACCGACGGAAAGCAGACGATCATCAAGCAGGGCGAGTAATCGGGACTTTACGACGCGCTCGACATCGGTTCGATCTGGCTCGAAAGAGCTCTCAACGCGAACGCATGACAAAAAGGGGAGCCGAAATACCCTCCCAAAATTTGATATACAAAATTATACAAAATCAAAATTTTGTATAATTTAGGGAACCGAAAATACGGGATTTGAGCCCATTAAGGCATCAAACCCCGTTTTTTTACGTTTTGCGCGGCCCGGATCTTATATTCCGTATATCCGCACGTCTGTATTTATAATTATTGTTTCGGCGGAAACTGAACGTTCACTATCGATATGTTTCCGAAATCTATCGGCGGTATCGTTATCGGCATGATCCCCATGTTTGCCGTTGTCGTTATTATAAACGATCTGACATACGGAAACATTTCCGCCATTGCTATCAAGCGTAATGGTGTATTTGTTTGCTTCCCATTTTGCCGTTAAAGTTACATTGTCAGCAATATCCCAAATATTTCCGTTCACTAATTTGTCATTGTAATACCAGCCGATA
>JAGAEK010000170.1 GCA_017828835.1 Oscillospiraceae bacterium
AGCGGATCCGGAGACAAGGGTACTCCCGTCGTTCTCATTCAGGGATATTTCGACAATTATACCAATACCAGATAGTTTCATTTCGGTCCGGAAGCCTCGCGCCCGCGCGGCTTTCGGACACTTTTTTGCCGTTTTTGCCGCGCTTTTCCGTTTCGGGGAAAAATTTTCGCAAAGGGGATTTACAAACGCGGCGTTTAGTGGTATAATAACTTCGATTAAGGAAAAACGGGTATCAGTGCCGTAACGAAAGGAAACGCCTTTATTATGAAATGTCCGTTATGCGGATTTTCCGAAAGCAAAGTCATTGATTCGCGCCCGAACGAGGACAACTCCTCGATAAAGCGCAGGCGCGAATGCCTTAAATGCCAGAACAGGTTCACGACCTTTGAGAGCGTGGAAAAACCTCAGATATTCGTTGAAAAAAAAGATCACAACCGTGAGCTTTTCGATAAAAACAAGATACTGAGCGGTATCCTCCGCGCCTGTTATAAGCGGCCCGTCTCGTCGGAACAGATGGAGAAGATCGCAGACGATATAGAAACGGATCTGCAAAACGCTTTCGTGCACGAGATCTCTACGCGCGAGATAGGCGATCTCGTGATGGAAAAGCTTAAAAGCATCGACGACGTCGCTTACGTAAGGTTCGCATCGGTATACAGGGAATTCAAGGACGTCGACACCTTCGTTCGCGAGATAGAAAATATAAAAAACAGCAAAAAGAGCGACGAGCCGTAAAGGCGCGCAGCGAAAGGAGCAAATATGGTTTCTGTAAAAGAGGTATCCTATAAAAACTTCGGCAAGTGCCTCTCCATTTCAAACGAGGCTATGGAGATGTATATCACGGTGGATATAGGTCCCCGCATTATCAAATGCAACCTCCAGGGCCGTGAAAACCTTATGTACGAGGACATTGAGCGCAAGCATACGCACGACGTTTCTTCGTACTACGGAGAGGGGAAGCGCTGGTATATCATCGGCGGTCACCGGCTTTGGCTGAGCCCCGAGAGCATGCCCGAAACGTATTATCCCGACAATTCGAAGGTTGTTTATACGATCACCGGCGACGGAGCGAGCTTTATGCCGCCCGTACAGGACAGGACCGGCCTTCAGTATACGATCGAGGTTAAGATGCATCCGACCGAGGCGAAGGTCACGGTCACGCATCACATATGCAACGCAGGAAAGACGGCGTTCAAGGGCGCCGCGTGGTGTCTTACCGTCACCGCGCCGGGCGGCGTTATCATGATACCTCAACCGAAGGAGGACACCGGGCTGCTCGGAAACAGAGTGCTTGCTCTCTGGCCCTATACCGATATGACCGATCCTCGCGCTTTCTTCGGGCGCGATTACGTCTCGATCCGTCAGGACGAAAAGATCGACGGGAACATAAAGGTCGGTATCAACAACACGCAGGGTAAGATGGCGATTATCAATCGCGGTCAGGCTCTGATAAAGTCCTACTCTCCGCAGCATCCCGACGCGGACTATCCGGATTTCGGCGTTTCGACCGAGACTTTTGCAAACGGCAGTTTCCTCGAGGCGGAAACGCTCTCTCCTCTGAAAACGGTAAAACGCGGGGAAGAGATAGTCCACGAGGAACGGTGGCAGCTCGTCGACGGAGTCAATAAGCCCGTGTTTACGAATGAATCTTTGGCGGATACGGCGAAACAGCTCGGCTGGTAACGTCTTTTGCATTCGTTTTTGTATAAAAAACGCCAAAAATTCAAAAAATATTTAAAAATACTATTTACAAACGCATTTTGTTGTGATAAAATAACTTTTAGCGACCGTTTGCTCAGGTGCGGGAAACGTCCGATTTTCGGTCCTCACCGATGTCCCCATTCTTAGTTTGCGGCGCAAATATAAAAGAAAGGTGAAAAGCAATGATCAAGAAGGAACTAAAGCAGGAGATCATCGATCAGAACAAGATCCACGAGGGCGACACCGGTTCTCCCGAAGTGCAGATCGCGATACTGACCGCGAGGATCGCCGAACTGACGGAACATCTTAAGGTCAATAAGAACGACAACCACAGCCGTCGCGGACTCTTTAAGATGGTCGGTAAGAGAAGAAATCTTCTCAACTACCTCCAGAAAGTCGATATCAACCGCTACAGAGCGATTATCGACAAACTCGGCATCCGCAAATAAAATTATGAATACAGCGAAAAAATCCGCTTCACGTCTCAAGTTAATCCCGGCGGATTTTTTCGTTTGTAAGACCTCTTTTGCAAAACCGGGAACGACTTGAGAAAACGCCCGCTGCAGTGCGTGTATAGCAGTTAAATATGCGCCAAAGACGTGCTTTGACCCGTATTTAAGTGCTAAACATTGCGTGCGGCGGTCGGAATACAAAAATAAGGAGAAAACAAAATGTTTGAAAACTACAAGGTATTCAAGACCGAATACGCCGGCAGACCGCTCGTCGTCGAGACCGGCAAAATGGCGCAGCTCGCAAACGGCTCATGCCTCGTCCGCTACGGCGACACGGCGATCCTCGCCTGCGCGACCGCATC
>JAGAEK010000171.1 GCA_017828835.1 Oscillospiraceae bacterium
AGAGGCGATAATCGACGCTTTTAACGACGGCTACGTTTTTGCCTTGCAGGAAGAACAACTCGGTACCGGGCACGCGGCAAAATCCGCGGAACCCGTCTTGTCCGACTACGACGGTCCCCTGCTGGTATGCTACGGCGATATGCCGCTTATGTCAAAAAACACTTTTGAAATCGCCATTGAAAAGCATATCTCCGAAAACAACTCATGTACCCTGATAACAGGTATCGGCGACGAAAGCTTCGCCTACGGCAGAATAATCAGAAACGCCGACGGCAGCTTTAAAAAGGTCGTCGAACTGAAGGATTGTTCCACCGAACAGAAGAAAATATTCGAAATGAACACCGGCGTCTACGTCTTCGACAGCAGAAAAATGTTCGCAGCTCTCGGAAAAATAAAAAACAATAACGCACAAAAAGAATATTATCTGACCGACGTGCCCGGCATAATGCAAAAAGAGGGCATGAAGATCGGCACCTACACCATACCCGATAAAAACGAGATGCTCGGTGTGAACACTCTCGAAGATCTTGAACTCTGCGAAAAAATTTTAAAATCAAAATAAATTTAAAAAAGGAGATTGTAATTATGACCTATGTCCCTGAGTACTTTTACGTAATATTCCCGTTAATAATTCTGTCAGTCGAGATCATTGGTGCTTTGGTCGCCGTTGCCTGCTACGTTATGGAGGGTATCGCCCTTATGAACATGGCAAAAAACTTGGGCATCGAACATCCGTGGATGTCATGGATCCCGTTCGCCAAACCCTACCTCTTCGGAAAAATCAGCGACTCGAAAAACAAAAAGAGCCTGAAAATTGCATTGCTCGTTTTGCCGATCATATTGGCGGTTTTGATGACAGTCTTTTTGATCATATATGCAAACATGATTTTTACGATCATTGCCCCGATACTTTCGAATCCGTCTTTTGAAACGCTCCCCGCCGAAACGCTCTCCTATGATGTTCCTCTTGCCAGCGATGCTCAAATACAAGAGATTTTGCAAACTGTTTTCCTTATGATTCCGATCGCTCTTTTAATGATTGGCGTCTCGATTGCGTTTACCGTATTGTATTTTATCGCTTATTACCGTATCTGCAACAAATTCTCAAAAGACGGCGCTATCGGGTTCTTCATCGGAGGTCTCGTCGCGGCTTTGCTGGGTGTTTCGATCGTCATTCCGATACTGCTGCTCGTTATGTCCAGAAAAACTCCCGTTTCGGAAGACCGGCTTTTACAGCAGTAAATTACGATAAAAAAAAACGCTGTGAATTTTTCACAGCGTTTTTATTTCATACACATTTATTTGTATCTGGGCCTTTTTGCGTTCGAATATCTTTTTTGGTTTTTATTCCTTATGATCATGACCGCGATATAAAAGAGAATCGTCAAAACAAAGAACACGACTCCGAACTTAAACCAAAATGAACGGAATATTCCTTTTATCGATTCTATTGTCGAAAGCAGTTCGCTTTTTTCAATTTTTTTAACCGCGACCAACGGAACGCTTCCTATTTTTTCGCCGCCGAGAATTATTTTCAGCTCTCCTATGACTTCTCCCTTCTCGACCGGCGCCGTTACGTATTCGGGAAGCCCCGAATAATCCAAAGTTATATCCGACACCTTTACCGATTCCGGCAAAAGATAGCTGAATTCTCCGCCGGTTATCAGCATAACGTAGTCGCTCTCCGTCGACATTTTGACCGGCTCTTCCGTGATCTGTCTGCCGACCTCGACTACCTTCTTTACCGAAAACGTATTGAACGCCCAGTTATACAAATTCTTTGCATCCGTAAACGAAAGATTTTTTTCTTTGTTCTTCGAGTCGGCTCCCATCAATACCAGAATATAGCTGTATCCGTTCATCTCGGCATAAGAAACAAAACATCTTCCCGCACCGTCGGTACTTCCGAATTTCAATCCCGTAACCGGCGAATAATAATAGCTTGAATTCGGATTTATGATCGCCATATTCGTCTGCCATTGCAAATTGCTGTGTTTATTCGTCTCGCCTGTGTTATAGGTTACCGTCTTTACTATATCCTTGAACCCCTCAACTTCGAGCGCATATTTCGCTATCAAATACATATCTTCCGCCGTCGTGTACTGTTCTTCGGAGTCAAGTCCGCTCGCATTTGCAAAATTTGTATTTTTTGCTCCCAGTTCTCTCGCTTTATTATTCATCATTTCCACAAAATAAGTCTGCGAACCGTCGCCGACGTAATCCGCGATCATCATCGCACATTCGTTTGCCGAACGCAGCATCATAGCATACAGCATTTGAGTTATAGTAAGTCTCTCGTTCAAAGAAACTCCGCCGAGCGCAACGTTTCCTATAACGTAAAGATGATCCTGTATATATCTTTTCAGCGTGTTCGATTCACTGTCGGGATCTTCAACTTTTTCAAGCGCGAGTATCGCCGTCATAATATCAACAAGAGATGCAGGCATAAGCTTCTTGTCTGCATTTTTCTGATATACAACGTCGCCGGTATTCAAACAAACCATATACGCCGCCTCGGAATTCACTTCAAATCCGGGATCGTATTCCGCATAGGCAAACGCTTTGGTCGTAAGCGCGCTCGCAATCATACTTACCGCAACGATCACAACAAAAACACGCTTTATCGCCGGTCTTATCTTAAACTTAAACGATTTCACGCAGTCCGACAAGCTCTCCTTTTTCATCTGTTACATCCCCTTTTGTAATCATATTTTAACCTTTTTATACTATTTGTAGA
>JAGAEK010000172.1 GCA_017828835.1 Oscillospiraceae bacterium
CTCCATCTCTTCAGCCGCCTTTTCCGCTTTCTCAAACCTCTTGATGAATTTATCACAAGAGCTTGTCAGGCTTTCTTCCGGATCGACTTTTAAAAATCTGGCTACGTTTACCGCCGAAAAAAGAACGTCTCCCATCTCTTCAAAACAACCGCCGCCGTCTTTTTGTTCTATCGCGTTTCGCAATTCACGGATCTCTGCTTCAAGACTCTTGACCGTGTCTTCAAGCGTTTCAAAATCCATGCCCGCCTTCGACGCTCTGCTCTGTACCTTTCTGCTTCTCATCAACGCCGGCATAGCTTTGGGTACGCTTTTCAGCGTTTCGGCTGCCGTTGCCTGTCCTTTTTCAACTTTTTTTATCTTATCCCAGTTTTCTTTGACCTGCTTCGAATTCTCAACTTTTATGTCTCCGAAAACGTGAGGATGCCGCAATATAAGCTTTTTGCATATCCCGTCGCATACGCTCTCAAAATCAAATCCGCCTTTTTCACTCTCTATCTGACTGTGAAAAACGACCTGCAGCAAAACGTCGCCGAGTTCTTCCTTCAATCCGTCAACGTCGCCGTTATCTATCGCGTCTACGGCCTCGTATACCTCTTCTAAAAAATCGTTGCGTATCGTTCGATGATCCTGCTCACGATCCCACGGGCAACCTCCGTCGCCTCTGAGGATTTTCATGATTTCAACAAGATCTTCGCAGTTATAATGATCGCTTACTTTGAATTTGACCGTCATTTTTAACTTTCCTTCTTTATTTTATCTCATAATTTTAAGTTTTTCAAGTACTTTTGCTATTTTTTCTCCTTTTGGAAGCATTTTTATATCATTTTTTTCTATTCCTTTGACCATAAACAGCGTTATCAGGTAAATTACCGCCGCGATCGCGACCGATACTACCGTCGAAACCGTATTTCCGAACCTCGATCTTAGAATTATATAACACAGTCTCGCGCTCACCGCGCATACCCCCGCTGAAAACAGCGGCTTTATAAATATCGAAAACGCGTTTATCTGTACCTTCGTATTCCTTATAAGCGCGTAAAGCGCAAGCATCGACATTATGATATAACACGCAAGCGTTCCGTAGGGCGCCGCCTGTATATTGAACGACGGTATCGCCACGAGAAAATGGTTCATCGCAAGCTTCACTACCGCTCCGCATACCATAAACTTTACCGGCAGGTCCGCTCTGCCTATCGCCTGAAGCAAACTGTTTATCGGCGACACGAGCGATACGAATATTACCGCTACTCCCATGACCTGAAGCATCGGAGTCGCAATATTGACCTCCTGCGGTTTACTCGAGAAAAACAGAGTAAGCACCGGCTTTGAAAGCGCCATCAAACCGATCCCCGCAGGCATCGCGATCAGCGACGTTATTTTCAGTGTAGTCTCGATATTCATTTTTATTTCCGCCCTGTTTCTCTCCGTCCACGCTTTCGTCAGATTCGGCAGCGCGCTTATTCCCAACGTAGTCGTTATCGCCGGTATAATATTGAAAAACGTCGCCGGCATCGTACTGAATATCCCGTAAAGATAATTCCCGATCTCTTTCGTATCTACCAGCGCCTCTTCAGATATGTTCCCTTTATACATCTCAAGCAGAGTATTCAGGTTGTTCGTTATTACCTTCGAAAGTCTGTTCATTATCGACATAAGATCAACTAGCGACGTTATGTTGAGCGCGAGCGAACCCAAACAAACAGGTACCGCTATTTTCATTATTTTTCGGAACAGTTCCTTGTTTGTCGCCGTTTTGGGCGACGAAAGTATATCGCTGCGCATTATACCGTCTCCGACGACCTTATAACGCAGCGCCAAAAACGCCCATCCCGCTAAGGTGCTCAACGTTACTCCCGCTACAGCTCCGGCTGCGGCGTAAGGCAGCGCGGCCGCTCTCGCCTCAGTCATATTCGCAACCGCTTTTCCGAACACCACTCCGGTCTTTATATATTGGTTCATTCCTATCTCAAGCATCATATAAGTAAATCCGATACCCGCGGCAAGCTTTACAACGGCTTCTATGATCTGCGACAGAGCCGTCGGATACATATTTCTCAGGCCCTCGTAGTAACCGCGGTAGGAAGAAGTCATACATCCGAAAAACACCGCCGGTGATAACGCTATGACACACCACAGAGCGTTTGTGTTCTTTATCGAGTTTACAAATAGCTTCGATCCCAAAATCATTATCAAAAACGCCGCTATCCCCGCCGTCATGAATATCGTCGTCGACAGCCGCATTATCTTTCTCGCTTCTCTGTGTTTTCCGAGCGCGACACTCTCGGAGACCATCCTCGAAACGGCAACAGGAAGCCCCGAAGTCGAAAGCGCGTAAAGAGGGTTGAACAAATGATAAGCCGAATTGAAATAACCCATTCCCACTCCGCCTATCATATTCGTAAGAGGCACCTTGAACAAAGCGCCTATTATTTTTACTATAACTGTCGCTATAGTAAGTATCAGTGCTCCCTGTACCAGATTGTGTTTCTTTCCCTCAGACATCTATCCGTTCTCCGTTCCCGGCTATAAGTATCGCCGTTTTATCTAAAGCAGACTCTTTATCCTCTCAAGCTCTTTCTCGGCTTTTTCGATCACGTCCGCCAAATCAAAATATTTATATTTTCCGTCTCTGTAAAGTATCTCTCCATCGACCATAGTGAGTACGACGTCCGATGCCTGCGCGGAATATATCAGCTGTGACATTTCGTCGTTCACGGGTCTCAAATGCGCTCTGTCAAGGTCTATCACCGCAAGATCCGCTCTGTATCCTTCCTTTATCACGCCGGTATCGTTTCTGTTTTGAAGCTTTGCTCCGTTCAGCGTCGCCATTTTGAATATCTCTTTAGACGGAAGCGACGACAACAACGCCGCCAGATGCATCTCTTCAAACATATTAAGATTATTGTTCGACGATGCGCCGTCCGTTCCGATGCCTACGGTCAACCCTTCCCCGACCATTCTCTTTACGTCGGCAATACCGCTCCTCAATTTTAAATTGCTCGACGGACAGTGCGCAACTCCGACGTCCTTTTCCTTCATGATC
>JAGAEK010000173.1 GCA_017828835.1 Oscillospiraceae bacterium
GAAACTCGCCTACGATTTTGCCGCGAAAAACGGTAAAAACATGGTGTCCATCGTAACGAAAGCCAATATCGTCAAGGCGACCGACGGTAAATTCCTGAGAATCTGCCGCAAGATCGGCGAACAGTATCCCGAGATCGAAACCAACGACTGGTTCATCGACATAATGACCGCAAAGCTCATTGACGAAAAACGCCGCCGCGATTTCAAGGTGTTTATCCTCCCGAATCTGTACGGCGATATCATAACGGACGAAGCTGCCGAATTCCAGGGCGGCGTCGGTACGGCGGGAAGCGCCAACATCGGTAAACGTTACGCTATGTTCGAAGCTATCCACGGTTCCGCTCCCCGTATGGTCCAGGAAGGCCGCGACATATACGCCGACCCCTGCTCTATGCTCAGAGCTTCCGTGCTCCTTCTCTCCCACATCGGAAAAGTCGAACTTTCGAAAAAACTCGAAAGAGCGCTCGATATATGTATGTTTGAGGAAAAGAAGCTCACAATTACCGGAAGAAACACAGGCTGTACCTGCGAAGAATTCGGAAATTACGTAATGCAAACTATAGAAAAACTTTAAGGAAGTGTTAACAATGCCCCGGTACGGCAATAATATCTCAATATCAGTTATACGTCGCCTTCCGAGGTATCTGAGATTTTTATATGACCTGAAAAACAACGGCATAGTAAAAATCTCGTCGAAAAAGCTCGCCTCAAAAATGGGACTGACTGCTTCTCAGATAAGACAGGACCTTAACTGTTTCGGCGAATTCGGTCAGCAGGGCTACGGATATAACGTCCCCGATCTTTATAACGAGATCAGAAATATCCTCGGTATCGACAGCAATTTCAAGACGATCCTTATCGGCGCCGGAAATCTCGGAAGAGCCGTATCTCTTCACCTTTTCTTCGAATCGAAAGGGTTCAATCTGATAGGTATTTTCGACAAAAACAAGGAACTTGAAGGGCAGCAGCTGAACGGTATACCGATCATGAGCGACGACAAGCTCGAAGATTTCTGCAAAGCAAACAAACCCGAAGCCGCGATCCTTTGCGTACCGAACGAAGCCGCGGAGATGCTTTGTCCGAAACTTATCGAACTCGGAATAAAAGGTTTCTGGAATTTTTCTCATTACGACATCGCCTATTCCCATCCCGGCGTCGTTGTCGAGAACGTCCATCTGGGAGACGGTTTGATGACGCTCTGTTACAGAATGAACGATCTGAAATGATTTTCTAAAAAAACCACCGGTCAAACCGGTGGTTTTGATTTTATACCGATAAAACGTATTTTTCGGACAACATCCTCCCCCATCTCAAATATTCCATCTTTATACGTTTTTCGTTTTGCTCTTCAAGATTTTTCTTTTGCTCCGATTTTCTGCTCTTTTCACCGTTTACGATCTTCATGGTACCTTCCGAAATTTTTTCTCTCCAATAGTCGGTATTATTATAATATCTGCTGACAGCTTCAACAGTATACCCGTTGAAGCATCTGCCGCCCTCGGTAAGATAATTTTTCTTGATCAGCGGTATTATCTTTTCAAGACATTCCACCGCACTGTCAAATCTCATGAGCTTTCCGTTGGACCTTGTCCACCCGAAAAAATTGTTTATATCCATACGCCTCTCCCATCTCATCAAGGTCGCGATAAATTCCGCGGATATGCCGTTTTCATTGCATATCCTCACAACGTCTTCAGCAAGAAACTTCACGTCCTTGTGCATATACGGCCGAAGTTCGTCAGCCGTGATCCCGCTGACGGTCCTCAGATCATACGCGTATGCCGAAATGCAAAACGACGCAAAAATCACTCCCGAGATTATAAACAACACTATTTTTTTCATAAATATTTTCCTCCATTTTCCTTTAGTTATCTCAATTATTGGAAATATCGAAAAAAAATATTCATTAAAATAAAAAAAATATAAAATGTCTTTTATTTATTATAAAGATGTGTTATAATAATATAAATTATATCCACTTGCAAATTCTTTTGATCAAAAGGGGTCATCTGACTTGAATAAATACGTTATTAACGGAGGAAACCGCCTGTGCGGCTCGGTCGATATCAGCGGCGCGAAAAACGCCGCCGTTGCAATACTTCCCGCTACCCTGCTCGCCGAAGGTCCTTGCCTCATAGAAAATCTGCCTAACATAAGCGACGTAACGCGCTCCCTGAAGATACTTTCCGAAATGGGCGCGACCGTGAACGTCCTCAATAAATCGACGGTTTTTATCGACACCGCCCATATCACCTCCCCGCTCGTGCCCTATGAACACGCAAAACATATGCGCGCTTCCTACTATTTTCTCGGAGCGCTGCTTGCCAGATATAAAACCGCAAACGTCGCGATGCCCGGCGGATGCGATCTGGGCGCGCGCCCGATCGACCGCCATATCAGAGGTTTCGAGGATCTCGGCTGTTCCGTTACGATCGAACCCGGCGGTATGATACACGCATCTGCGGAAGCTCTCGTCGGAAATCATATATTTTTCGACGGCGTGTCCGTCGGCGCCACCATCAACGTTATGCTCGCCGCAAGTAAAGCAGAAGGTCTGACCGTACTCGAAAACGTCGCAAAAGAACCGCATATAGTCGACCTTGCGAACTTTCTCAACTCTATGGGCGCCGATATCAGAGGCGCCGGTACCGACGTCATAAAGATCCACGGCGTATCTTCGATGCACGGAGCTAACTACACGATCATCCCGGATCAGATCGAGGCGGGTACATTTATGGCGATCGCCGCCGCCACGGCAGGCGATATCGTTATCAAAAATATTATCCCGAAACACCTTGAGTCCATTACGGAAAAACTCGTCAAGATCGGCGCTACCGTCGAAGAATACGACGATTCCATCCGCGTTTTCAGAAACGGTCCGTTAAATAAAATAACTTTGAAAACGCTTCCCCACCCCGGTTTTCCGACTGATATGCAGCCGCAAATGACCGTTCTTCTGACCGTCGCCGAAGGTTCTAGTATGATCATCGAAGACATTTGGGACAACCGTTTCAAATATGCGTCCGAGCTGAGAAGAATGGGCGCTGATATAAGGGTCGACGGGAAAGTCGCCGTTGTCGACGGCGTACCCTTCCTCACCGGTGCTCCGGTCCGCGCCACCGATCTCCGCGCAGGAGCCGCTCTCGTCATTGCCGGTCTCATCGCCAAAGGAACTACCGAAATCGAAGATATTTACCATATAGAACGCGGATATGAAAACTTCGCCGAAAAACTTCAATCCATAGGCGCCGATATCAAGACCGTGTACGTTCCCGACAGGACCATCGCACCTGCTTTTTAATTTTGTCTTTATTACTGAAATTGGGACGTATCCATACGCCCCAATTTATTTAAGAAAGGACCTGTATAATGGCTCGTTTCGTATCCCTCTACAGCGGAAGCAGCGGAAACGCTTTCTACGTCGGAGGTAAGGATTCCGGTGTTTTGGTGGACGTCGGAGTCAGCTTCAAATCTTTGTGTGATGCGTTAAATTCCGTCGATATCCCCTTGGAAAACATAAAAGCTCTGTTCGTTACTCACGAACATTCCGACCATATAAAAGGTATCGATACGTTTTTAAAACATCTCTCGGTTCCCGTTTACGCTTCAAAAGAAACCGTTTCTTACATAACTCATAATTCCGATATCCCGACGTCTTCAACATTTATCGAACTTTCTCAACACGGAGTTGACGTCGCGGATATGTTCGTGACTCCGTTCGATACTCCCCACGACAGCCTTCACAGTCTCGGTTTCAAATTTCATACTTCGGACGACAGAACGGTCGCTTTAGCGACCGACCTCGGGCATATAAACGAAAACATACTGAAAAATCTCTGTTCGAACGACCTCGTAGTAATTGAATCGAACTACGACTGCGATATGCTGAAATACGGTCCCTACCCCTATTATTTGAAAAAAAGGATATCGAGTCCTATCGGACACCTTTCGAACACTGATTGTTCATCGTCTTTTTCTTCTCTTATTTATTCCGGCGTAACGCGGATATCTCTCGTTCACCTCAGCGAAAAAAACAACCGTCCCGAAATCGCGCTCGCTTATGCCGATTCGGCGTTATCCGAGATCGGATGCAAGCGCGGACGCGACTGTATCATAGATATCGCGCCGAGATTTCAACCCGGTAAAATGATGATCTTCTGATCTTGGAGGAAATATGCTCGACGTAAAAGTTATTTGTATCGGAAAGCTGAAAGAAAGTTATCTTAAAGACGGGTGCGGCGAATATATAAAAAGGCTGTCGCGGTTTTGCAGGCTCGAGATCGCAGAACTTGCCGAATCTCTGCTCCCCGATTCTCCGTCTCAGGCTCAGATCCTTTCTTGTATTTCAAAGGAAGGTAAAGCGATACTTTCAAAAATCCCCCGCGGACATTTGATCGTCCCTCTTTGTATCGAAGGCACTCCTCTTTCTTCCGAAGAGCTCTCTGAATTTATCGAACAGGGCGCTGCAAAAGGTGCGACGGGCTTTTCGTTTATCATCGGCAGTTCGTTCGGTCTTTCGGACGAAGTCAAAGCCGCCGCGGATCTTCGTCTTTCAATGTCGAAAATGACATTTCCCCACCAGCTTGCGCGTATGATGCTGCTCGAACAGCTCTACCGCGCTTTTCAAATCTCATCGGGCGGAAAGTATCATAAATAATTTTGTCTGTTTGCACCCTTCCATACAAGTCGTCGACCCCATACTTTTATCCTGCAGGCTCGTTGATTCGAATTCCGCGACTCTCGACCCTCTCGTTTCTTTCCCTGAAAGTATCACATCGGCTTTCGATTCTCCTCTTGCTCTCGACCCCGATAAAACGGCGTTCGTTACAATGGGAATGTTTACTGTGGTGCAGATCGAGCGCGCCGTTCAGATGCTCGTACCCGTATACGATTTCTGTATACCTACGAAAGAATGTGTGAACACCTACGATGATCCTTGTGAATTATTCAAAAAGATCCGTTTCCCGGTAAACGAATTTTTCCCGCCCAAACTCTCAGATCTTTCGTCTGACGATATAACACCCTCCGCTTGCCAAAGATAAACTGATACAAACATAAATCCCGATCGTTGAAATGTCGGCGGCGGAATCGATATCCGTCGCCGGATCGACTTATATTTTGAAAGGAGCTTTTTTATGACAGTAACATTACTTGCTCACACCTCGGAACCGGAAAAGCTTATAGCCGGAGCAGCAAAGCTTTGTTACAGTTCAAGCGATGCAGAAACTCTTCTTGACGGACTTACTCCGGAAAAAACCGAAAAATTTATCGATATGCTGGCTGAGATCGGCCACGAAAGTCCGATCGAACACGCCTACTTTACTTTTTCGGTATCCGGGATATCTCGCGCCGCTCTCGCTCAGTTCACACGTCACAGAATCGCTTCTTTCAGCGTACAAAGCCAAAGATACGTCAAAAAAGACGGCTTCGATTACATAGTTCCGCCCGAAATTTCAAAGATACCGGAAGCTCTCGATATTTTTTATGAATCAATGGAACAAGCCCGCGTAAATTATGAGAAATTATCCGAGATCTTAAAAAATAAATATAAGAAAGAAAAAACGGAAAACGGTATGGATGAAGCCGCCGCCTCCGTTTACGCCGAAAAAAAAGCCATAGAAGACGCCCGGTTCGTACTTCCGAACGCCTGCGACACCAAACTCGTGGTCACGATGAACGCCCGCAGTCTTATGAACTTTTTCAATCTCAGGTGCTGTGAGAGAGCTCAATGGGAAATAAGAGCGGTCGCCGACGAGATGCTTCGCCTCTGCAAAGAAGTCGCTCCTCACCTTTTTAAAAACGCAGGTCCGTCGTGTGTCAGAGGAAAATGCTCCGAAGGCGCTAAATCATGCGGAAAAATGCTCGAAATACGCGAAAAATATTCAAAAATGTAAAACGGGAGAACAAAAATGAGCGTTAAAGGAAAACTTGCCGTTCTGGAAGGTCTTGACGGAAGCGGCAAAAGCACACAGACTCCGATTGTGTTGGAGATGCTGAAAAAACATGGCGCTGACGTAAAACAGCTGTCTTATCCGGACTATCAAAGTCCGTCGTCATCCCTTGTGAAAATGTATCTCAACGGTGAACTCGGCAAAGACGCCGACTCAATAAACGCCTACGCCGCCTCTTCGTTTTACGCGGTCGACAGATATGCAAGCTACATTATGAACTGGAAGAACGATTTTGAAAACGGCGGCAATTTTCTTGCAACGCGCTATTCCACCTCAAACATAATATATCAAATGTCAAAACTTCCCAAAAACGAATGGGACGGATACATAAACTGGGTATGCGAATACGAATATTCGAAACTCGGACTGCCCGAACCGGAGAAGGTCGTATTGTTGAACGTGTCGCCTGAAGTTTCCTCAAAGCTCCTTATGTCGAGATACCGCGGAGACTCTTCAAAAAAAGATATACACGAGGGCAATATAAGCTTTATGACTCGCTGCTTCGAATCGGCGTCCTACGCCTCGAAAAAACTCGGCTGGACCGTTATCGAATGCTGCAAAAACGATAAGATAAGAAGTATAACGGATATTTCAAACGATATTTTCGACGTTCTGAAGCCCGTTTACTGCAAATAAAAATCACGGAGGATATAATTATGGTATATGTTTTTCTTGCAAACGGATTTGAAGAGATCGAAGCTTTGACGGTCGTCGACACTCTTCGCCGCGCATCGATAGACGTACTCACCGTCGGGATCGGAGAACTTACCGTCAGCGGCGCTCATAATATCGAAATCCAAGCCGATATTCCGGAAAGCGAAGCTTCTTTCCTCGATCTCGATATGATCGTCCTCCCCGGAGGTATGCCGGGAACGTTGAATCTGGAAAAATCTGCCACGGTCAACTCGTTTATAGATTATGCCGCCGAGCACGATCTTTGGATCGCCGCCATATGTGCCGCGCCGTCGATTTTAGGTAAAAAAGGATTGCTGAAAGGTCTCAGCGCTACCTGCTACCCCGGGTGCGAGTCTTTTCTCTACGGCGCAAAATTAACCAACATGCCCGTCGTCAAAGACAAAAAGATCATAACCGCTAAAAGTATGGGTACTGCGCTTGATTTTTCTCTTGAATTGGTTTCCGTACTGAAAGGCAGATCTGTTGCGTCCGACGTAGAGGAGTCTTTATGCAGGAAATAATCACCCAAAAGAAAGACTTGCGGCAAAAATATCTCAAAATAAGAAAAAATATTCCCGACACTCTGCGCTCTGAGAAAAATTTTGAAATTTTTAAGAAATTGCTTTCGGTTTCTGCATATAATAACTGCAGTTCATTATTGACATACGTTTCATATAAAGACGAGGCGGAGACCGAAAAAATCATACTGTCCGCGCTGGATGCCGGAAAAACCGTCGCAGTACCTCTTTCCGATCCCGTTTCCTGCAAAATGACTTTTTATAAGATATCTTCACTCGGCGATCTGAAACCGGGATATATGGGAATTCCCGAACCCGACGCCGGTATCTGCGAACCTTTTCTGCCGGACAAGTCCTCCGTCTGTATCACTCCGGGAGTCGTATTCGATAAAAACGGGTTCCGTATCGGATACGGAAAAGGCTTTTACGACCGCTTCCTCGAAAATTTTTGCGGAATATCGATAGGTCTTACTTTTTCGGAATGTTTATGCGACGTAATCCCAAATAATAATTATGACCGCAGCGTCGATATCGTCGTTACGGATAAATCGATCTTTACCCCCTCTATCAAACGGAAAGGCGTGTTTTGATGAAAGATAATAAAAATAATGATCCCGGCTTTTTTCAACGCGTCAAAGAATTTTTCGTGAATTCCTTCAACTACCCGGACGAAGAAGCCGAAAATGAATTTGATTCGGAAAATATCGAACTGCTGCCGTCCTCAAGAAAAGCATATAAGCATCGCAAAGTATGGTTTCCGGTTTTAAAATCCATCGGCTGGGCGGCTTTAATCATTGCTATCGCGCTGTTTTTATCGATCTCCATACTCCAAGGTATCACCGATATTTTCGGGTTCGAAAAAGAATCGGAAGCCTTTGAAATAACTTTGACCGGAAACGAAAATTTGTCGGATATCCTCAAAATATTGAACGAACGTGATATCGTGACTCAGCCGGCCGCGTTCCAATTATATTCGACGGTCAAACATTGGAAAAAAAGCAGCTTCGAGGCAGGAACTTATACCATCAAATCAAATATGAGCTACGACGAGATCATAAGCCTGTTCAAAATGGGTATGGAAAAAGACGATATCGTAACGGTCACTATTCCGGAGGGCCTCAGCGTATACGAGATCGCTGTTTTGCTTGAAGAAAACGGCGTATGCTCCGCTGAAAAATTCATCTCCGCGCTTGAAACTTCCGAGTTCGGATATGAGTTTGTAGACCTTATCCCTCAAAGCGAACTTCGTTTCAGAAAATTCGAAGGATACCTTTTCCCCGATACTTATGAATTTTATATCGGTGAAAATCCCGTCTCCGTCGCCAAAAAATTCCTGCGTAATTTCAACACAAGAGTTACTTCCGCTTATTACGACAGATTCAAAGAACTCGATCTGTCGCTCGATGAAGTTATAACTCTCGCTTCGATAATTCAGAAAGAGGCCGGTAAACTCGAACAGATGTACCGCGTGTCCTCTGTTTTCCATAACCGCCTGGAATCGAAAAATTATCCGCATCTTCAGTCGGATACTACGATAAATTATATCAACAACTATATCAAACCGTTCCTTGCGTCCGATAATCAGAGTATGTACGACGCTTATAATACCGAGGTCTGCAAAGGTCTGCCTATCGGTCCCATATCAAATCCCGGACTCGACGCGATCAAGGCGGCGCTTTACCCCGCCAACACAAACTACTATTATTTCGTAAGCGACGTGAACGGCGAATATTACTACGCTAAAACGCTAAGCCAGCACGAAGCCAATATCAGTATGGTCAAAAAAATAAACGCTGCCGCAGCTTCAAAATCAGATAACTAAAAAAACATACCGGAGGTATTGATTTTGTTCAAAAAGCCTGAATTGCTCTCACCCGCCGGTGAACCCGAATCGTTGCGAGGCGCTGTAAATTTCGGAGCGGACGCAGTATATCTTGCCGCAAAAAGCTTCGGTATGCGCGCGTCTCCGGCAAACTTTTCATTTGAAGAATTAAAACAGGCGTCGGATTTTTGCCATAAACGGGGAGTAAAATTATACCTTACCTGCAACATAATACCGCGCACGGAGGATATCGACGCTCTCCCCGACTTTTTTTCTGCGATAAAAGAATGTAATCTCGACGCTTTGATCATTGCCGACGTCGGAATACTCAACGCCGCCAAACGTGCCCTCCCCGATCTCGACATACATATCTCGACTCAAGCCGGTATCACGAATCATCTGTCGGCAAACGCCTTCTACGATCTCGGCGCTAAAAGAGTCGTTCTCGCCCGCGAACTTTCATTCGACGAAATCAAAATCATAAGAGAAAAATCATATCCCGACCTTGAAATCGAAACGTTTATACACGGCGCTATGTGCGTATCTTTTTCCGGCAGATGTCTTTTATCTCAGTATTTAACCAATCGCGACCCGAATCGCGGTGCTTGCGCTCAGCCATGCCGCTGGAAATATTCGATCTCAGAGGAACACCGCCCCGGTCAGTATTATGATATTTCCGAAGAGGACGGCGGTACCTATATCCTGAATTCAAAAGACCTTTGTATGATACAGTATATCGACAAACTCGTCGAAGCAGGTATCGACAGCTTTAAAATCGAAGGGCGCGCGAAATCTTCATATTATACCTCTGTCGTAACAAACGCTTACC
>JAGAEK010000174.1 GCA_017828835.1 Oscillospiraceae bacterium
CCGGGAACTGGCTCTGTACCGCATCGATCACGTCTCCTGGTGGAAAGAGGAAATGCCTTCCGAATCCGAAATGGCGGAAGGCATCGAGAATCTTTCAAAAGCCGGAAACAAGGTGGATTGTATACTGACGCACTGCGCGCCTAACTCAATTCAGGACATATTCAGCAGGGGCTTATATGAGCATGACGCTCTGACCGATTACCTCGAAACGATAAAACAGAGTTGTGATTTCAAACTTTGGTTCTTCGGTCACTACCATGATGACGAAATGATCGGACGGAAGTTCATCATGCTTTATGGGATGATAGTCCCGCTGTCTGACTTTTTAACTACGGAAGAATGAGCCGATCTTTTAAGGCCGTACGCACCGATCTTTTTAGGCCGTACAGTACCTCCCGGAAAAGCCGGAAAAAGGCTGAAAAGCCCGGTTTTTACCCCAAGCCGATCTAAAACGACCGCACACCACAAAAACGGAGCAAAGTTCGCTTTGCTCCGTTTTTCTTTGCAGAAAAAATCCGCCCGCTGTCTTGATTCTGCTTTTCCGCAGATGGATTTTTATAAAAAAGTTGCCTAAATAAGGACAAATCATGCATTTAAATTAAAATTTGTTGACAAAAAGAAATTGTAATTTATTATAAAAGTATAAGGATTACATATTAAAAACGAAAGGTGGAAAATTATGAGCGTTAAAAAAAATATTATCCTCATCGTTTTATTGATCATAAGCGTGATAGCGGCCGGTATTTTTACTTCCGTTTACGCTGAGGAGCACAAAGAAGGCGACGTCCTCTACGAATGTGATTTCGAAGACGGAATGCCTGCGGATCTTCGAGTTGTCAAAGGCGGCAAAAGCAATGCCTATGTCGAAGACGGCTTTTTGTACCTGACCGCGCAGGAAAAACCATACGTTCGCGTGCTTCTGCCGGAATATCTCGACAGTTACGGCAATGTGGAAATAACCATGCACGCGACGATATTTGAGGAGAAAGACGGCGACAGCTGGGGCGCTATAATTTACCGTGCGCAGATCGACCAATATCCTTATTATCAGATGTGTTTCCACCAAAATGCGACGGCAAGTAACGGTATCGAATTTGCGAGGAGAACGGAATGGAATAGTTGGTCAGTGACTTCGACCGGTTCTTATACCGAAAACATAACGTCCGATAAACTTTTCGAATTTTCATGCAAGGTAAGCGACGATCACGCGATATACTCCGTGAACGGTACGCCTATTATCGACAGTTACGATGCGACTATGTATTCGGAAGGCGGTATAGGCATACAGGCAAGTTATTGCGTGCTTAAGGTCGACGATATCAAAGTCACTTATCAGTCTCCAGAGAAAAAATTATTGAGAGATACGAATATAGCGCAGCCGGATCTCGGAGTTATCGGCGGTTATGCTCTTTCGGAATATGTGACCGACGCGGAGTCGCTCAGCCGTATAACGAACGCGGAGATAAAGCCGGCGAACGCGATATTTTACGTTAATTCGGAACTGAAGGTCACCGACGCAGAAGGTAAAAACGCGTTTTCCGATCTTCAGCTGGCGATGGAAAGTCTCGGCGGAGTCATAATGCCCACGCTTTACGTCAAGGATGAGGCGACCGTGAACGCCGTTTGCAAATATCTGAACGATAATTTGATTACCGACGTTTTCGTGATGAGCGACAAGGACGAACTCGTGCTCAAAGCGCGGAATGGATATGATCTGTGCCGCGGCGTACTTGATCTGACGAAAGAACTTGACGGAAAATCGCTTTCGGAAACAGAACTTCTTGCGGTAAGGGGAAGAGCAAACTCCGCGCATGCGACGATAGTTGTTTTGCCAGATACGGCGGCAACTCAAAGCGGAGTGAAATACATTTACGACAGACTTGTCGCCGTCTGGGTGTCTTCGACGAAACCTGTTACGACGGTCACTCAGGCGTACAGGATCCTTTCCTGCGGCGGCTATGGCGCCATAACCGACAATACGGAATTTATGTATAAGACGGCGACGGAGCAGATGAGCGGAAACAAACTGTTCAGAACACCATTGAATATCGGCCACAGAGGAATTCCCGACCAGGCTCCTGAGAACACGATCGAAGGCTGTAAGCTTGCGATAGAACTCGGCGCAGACGTAGTCGAAAACGATATTTATCTGACGTCAGACGGTTATATTGTAATAATGCACGATACTACGTCGGGACGTACCTGCAATGAAAATCTGAATATAACGGGCTCAACGCTCGAAGAACTGCGAAAGTTGTACGTAAACAAGCAGTATCCGAATAAAGAAGGTTTCACTGAATGCCGTATCCCGACGCTTGAAGAGTATTATGAAAACTTCAAGGGCCAAGACGTGCAGATATTCGTCGAACTGAAAGGCGGGACCGAAGAGCTTGTCGAGAAATTCACCGAGATGACGAAAGCGTACGGAATGGAAGGTCAGGTCAGTGTCATAACCTTCAACGAAAGTCAGATCCAAAATCTGCATAAGCATTTTCCGGAAATGTCTGCGGGTTATCTTTGCGGTTCAATAGGTACGGGCGATGACGGCGTAAAGCAGGCGATAAACGTACTCAGAAAAATCCAGCCGCTTGCGTCGACATATAACCCGAGCTACGGCGGACATACCGCCCAATTTACATATAATGCGAATATGCGCGGGATCCTCACTTGGCCTTGGACTGTCGACAGCGTGACGGATTATGCGGATCTCTTTATGTGGGGCATGAACGGAATGACGACGAACAACTGTACGATACCGGCGGAATTTGCAAAACTGCTGACCTCAGAGAGCAATTCGTATACGCTTGAAGAAGGTCAGACGTTAGAGGTCAAAGCAACGCTTACTACTTACGAGCGCAATACCTTCAACGTGGGTTCAAAAGTCCGCGTGATACCGCTCGAAGGAGCGATCACCGTAGGCGAGGGCAACCTGCTGTCGTTTGAAGGTACCGGAAAATTTACATATGCGCTCGAATATGAATATAAGGCAAGCAATATAGATTATACGATATACACTGAACCCGTAACGGTTACGATAAAAGGCGAAAATCAAGGATTGTCAGTCGGTGCGATCGTTGCGATATGTGCTGCTGCCGTCGTTTTGGCAGGTGTGATCGTAGTCGTACTGAAAAAGAAAAAATAATCGGCAGATGCCGTAAATTAAAAATATGTGAGTTATGTCAAAAATCGGAGGTTCGATGAACCTCCGATTTTTCTTTTCTATCTTTGCACTCTTCCCGAGCCGTCGCCGCTTATAAGTTTTTCGACTTCGGCGACCGACATTCGGTTATAGTCGCCTTCGACCGTATGTTTAAGCGCGGACGCCGCGGCTGCAAATTCGACAGCTTCTTTTGAAGTTTTGCCCGAGAGAAGTGAATATATAAGACCGCCGCTGAAAGAATCTCCGCCGCCTACTCGATCGACGATATGTAAATGATACGGTTTGGAAAAATAATAGTCCTCTCCGTCATAGAGCATTCCCGCCCAATCATTGTCGCTTGCCGATATGGACGTTCTGAGCGTTATCGCGACTTTCTCAAAACCGAATTTGTCGGCAAGTTGTTTTGCAACGCTCTTATACCCTTCGTGATTTAATTTGCCGCCGTATATATCCGAACCTTCCGCTTCGATACCGAACACGTCTTTTGCGTCTTCTTCGTTTGAAATGCAAACGTCAACGTATCTGCAGAGATCCGTCATTGCTTTTCTCGCTTCGTCTCTTGTCCAAAGTTTTGATCTGTAATTTAAGTCGCACGAGATCTTGACGCCTTTTTCTTTTGCCGTTTTACATGCGTCCTTACAGATCTCAACCAAGTTTTCTCCGAGCGCGGGCGTAATGCCGGTAAAGTGGAACCAATCTGCGTTTTCAAAGATATCGTTCCAATCAAAGTCTTCTTTGGCTGCCGTTTGTATTGCGGAGTGCGCTCGGTCATAAATGCATACGGAGCCTCTCTGCGACGCTCCCTTTTCAAGAAAATAAATACCGATTCTTTCTCCGTCTCTGACGATCTTTGAAGTATCGACACCGAAGTATCGGAGGTCGTTAACGGCTGCCTGACCTATCGCGTGTTTGGGAAGCTTTGTCACGTATACGCTGTCAAGTCCGTAATTTGCAAGAGATACGGCAACGTTGGCTTCACCTCCGCCGAAGGTTGCCTGCATCTGATCATTTTGGAAAAAACGATAATAACCGTTTGGTGCAAGCCTCAGCATGATTTCCCCGAAAGTTACAACTTTTGCCATAAAGATCCCCCTTTTTCACAAGACCGCTTTTATAAAAAACTAAAATATTTAAATGGTACCCTTAAATTTTTCAAGTGATTCTTTTACGAAAAAGCTTCCTCCTATCGCCGCCACTTTGTCAAACGCAAGAAACTCGTCTATGTTGTTTCGATCGATCCCGCCTGTCGGAATAAATCTGATTTGCGGGAACGGGGCCGCAAGAGCTTTAAGCGCTTGCAGTCCGCCGTAAACGTTTGCGGGAAAGAATTTTACCGTAGTGATCCCGAGCTCCAAAGCCTGCATTATCTCCGTCGGCGTCACACATCCGGGGTAATACGGGATATGCTTTTTTCTGCAAAGATTTGCAACGGGAACGGAAAGTCCGGGGGATACTATAAACTTTGCACCGGCTTTTATAGCCTGTCTGCATTGATTTTCATTTATCACCGTGCCTGCGCCGATAACCATATCGGGATATTTTTCGGCCGCCGCTTTTATGGCTGCTGCGGCACAATCCGTTCTGAACGTTATTTCAGCACAATTTAAGGAGTTTGCTTTAAGCGCCGGAAGTATTACGTCTACTTCACAAAGTTCTTTGATAACTACGACCGGTATATATTTGTCCATATATCCCATCCTTTGGTAAAAAATATTTCGCCGACGATGATTATTTGACTATGGGATATAACTGTATCGTGTTTCCTCCGTCGACAACAAGTTCCGCACCAGTGGTGTTTCGGGCACTTGACGCAAAATACCACACGGCGTCAGCTACGTCTGCTCCTACGGCAACGTCGCCGATGGGAGTGAACCGCGAAGGAACGTTTTTATAAAATTCAGGATTTTTATCCCATCTGTCTGTTTTTATCATACCCGGCAAGACGGCGTTTACCCGTATATTATATTTCCCGAGATCCAAAGCCAGAGCGCGCATCATGCCGAGCTGTCCGCTTTTTGAAGCGGAATAAGCGATCCTGTTCGGTATGGCGCGATACGCGGTGTTTGAGTTTACGAATACGATATTCCCGCCGCCCTGATCTTTCATTCTTTTTGCGGCATTCTCGCAAAGGCAGTAGTTCCACGTCATATTTGTGTTTATAACGCGCATGAAATCGGTCAGCGGACTTTTGAATATCTCCATATCCAATCCTTGATCGGCGGCGTTTAAAACAAGCGTCTCGATAAAGATATCTTTACTGTCAAGAAAATCAAACATTGAGTATACGGCTTTTTCGTCAACGGTCGTTTCGTCTTTCAGAGAATCGATAGCGTAGCCGATAACGGTTATATTCGGAAATTTCTCTTTATATTTCTTTTCCGCTTCGGCGACCCTTGACTGATTTCTGCCGGTAAATACGACGCTGCACCCTTCCGAGGCAAATTTTTCAACTATTGCAACACCCGTATTTATGCAGGCGCCGGTCACTAAAACTGCCTTATTCATTATCTGCGTCCTCCAAAAAATCACCGAATTCGATAATAAGCGGAGAGTCTTTGATCGGTATTTTTTCCAAAACGTACGCGCCGTTGGAGACTTCTTTTATCAGCTCGTCCGGAATTTTATAAATGCTTCCGTCCATTACGTCGATGATCCTGAAGTCTTTTTTACGGTCGGTAACGACCTCGAATTTGATAGTGCCTTCAAATGAAGTCGTAAGGATGTTCGTCGGATACCAGTAAACCATGGCTTCACCGCTTTTGCGTTTAAAACATCCGTTAATTATCTGTGTTCTTTCCAAGTCGCGTCCCATGACCCACTTTGAATCGTCCGGTTGGAACAGAATGGGCAGTTCGCATTTTTCAAAATCGTTTGCAAAAACCGACGCGATATTTTGCAGCGCGTAATATGACGGCTTTTTATAATAATTGCCGCAGGAATAACCGTTTTCATCGAATTCAGCGCCCAATATCCCGAAATATCCGAAATCAAAATATGAAGATTTGTCGCCGACTCTTCCGGTAAGACCTTCAAGCATATCGACGCATGAAAAATATGAGGAAAACAAAACTTCCGTCATAAGATCCGCGATGGTATGGCGTGCAAGTTGTTTTGCCTGTGCCGTTTCCGTCCAGCCCGCTTCAAACAAAGCACCGTGTCCGCCGCCTCTTGACTGCGAACCGCTTTCACCCTGTATAAGTCCGATATTCGGATTGAATTTGTCGATAAGTGCGCGAAATCCCTTGACTTTTTCAAATACGGTCGTTTCATCGTGGGTATATGAATGGAAGGTAATGAAATCTATGTAGTCGCCCATACCGGTCAAAAACGCGTCGTTTAAGAAATCAAGTTTGTAAAGGAATACGCTGCCGCCGATGATTTTTGCGTCAGGATAAACTTCACGTACGGCTTTTGCGGTTGCTATTACGAATTCACCGTATTCCTTGGCATTGGATCCGTGTTTCCAGCAAGAATCGCCGTCAGGCTCGTTCCAAACTTCATAGAATTTGATCCGGTCTTTAAAATGTTCGGTAAATGCTTTTACGTAATTTGCCCATGCGTTTTTTTGCTCGTCGTTGAATATAGGCGGACATCCGACGGCACCGAATATCTTCTTTGCATCGTCGCTGTAAAGTCCGTTCCCGTAGCAAAGGCAGACCCAAGGCTCTACGCCTCTTTGGAGGAGATTATCAACGATACTGTCGATCCAATCAAAATCGTAAACGCCTTTTTGACGTTCGGTACGTTGCCAGCCGGACTGGATTCTTGCCCATTTAACACCGGTATC
>JAGAEK010000175.1 GCA_017828835.1 Oscillospiraceae bacterium
ATATTATCCGAAACCCAATGTCAAAAAATTAGTCGTTTATTTTCTCGGCTCTGCAGACCCTTCTCAGGTCGAACACCGCCAGGAAAAAGAAATCAGCGAAATCATTTGGACTTCCGTCGATCACGCCCAGGATATGGTCACTTTTAAAAATGACCGGAACCTTATCGTAAGTGCGAAAAAATTTCTGTTCGGCGATGCCGGTAACTGATCCGATTCTCAGAAATATAAAAGAGACTCTCCGATTTAGTCGAAGAGTCTTTTTTATTTCAGGTATAATCCCCGCGTTTTATTTTAAATACGTATGATACGGAAGTTATTATAAACGCTGTCGAAACAAACATCATAACGTAAAGCGATGCGACCGGAGTCACGATGAAATATCTTATTCCGTACAGATGAGATGAAAAAATCATCGCAAAAAATGCATATATCAGACTCTCTCCTCCGACTGTGCCGAATACTATGATCCCGGCTAACGCGATCGCCGCCGATATGCCCCAGAATATCGCGCTCCATTTCATTACCGCAGATCTTTTTCTGCATATTATGATATAAGCTATCCAAAAAACTATCCCCAGAGCGCTTACGATCAAATTTCCGACTGTGAGCTTCGAATTTACGGCGGAAATAATATTATATAAGGATTCAGCCGAAACTACTCCGACACTCGTCCATATATATCCTTTGTCGCTCATAAATTCTCACTCTCCTGAACCTTTTTCGTTATATCCCTTTGTAGACCTTCGGCATCGTTCTTTTATGCTCGCTTCTGTCATGATATTTTTTTATGATCTCCAGATCTTCCGCTTCGGCCTTTCCCTCCAAAATATATTTGTCGATCTTTTCATAGGTTATTCCCATTTCTTTTTCATCGGTCTGCCCCTCGAACAATCCCGCAGAGGGTGCTTTGGTTATAATGTTCTCCGGCGCCTCAAGATATCTTAAAAACTCATATATCTCTTTCACCGTCAAATCACCGATCGGATTGAAATCATATGCGCCGTCGCCCCATTTCGTGAAGTAGCCCATATAACCCTCGCTTCTGTTTCCGGTCCCCGCAACCAATCTGTTCTCCGACGCTGCGATCGCGTAAAGTGTTATCATTCGGAGACGCGGGGCTATGTTCGCGACAGCTTCATCCGTTAACTGAGTATGGCTCTTCAATTTTTCAACCATTATCTCTTTCACGTCGCTCAGATTGACTATCCTCGTCTTTATCCCGAATTTTTCGGCTACCGCTCCGCCGTCTTCCATGTCTTCGCCGAAATTGCGCTTCGACTGACACGGCAACATTATCCCTACTGTATTATCACACGCTTTTTTGCATATTATTCCGACCAGTGCGCTGTCTTTTCCGCCGCTGTTTCCGTAAACTATACCTTCAGCATGACTTTCATTAAGTATAGATCTTACAAACTCGATCCGTTTTTTAAGTTCTTCACCGTAATCTCTCATCAGATACTTTCCTTTCGCTAAATTTTTGACCGAGTAATATTGTAATACTTTTTTTTGAATTTAACAATACCCAAATCTATATTTGTCCCCATTTTTTTAACAAACTTTCAAGCGAAATATTATGAAACCTCGACAGTCTTTTCATGCTGTACAGACAGCTGCCGTCGTTTCTGTTCACAATATTTATCCCCGATTCGCAGGATAACGTGCATTTGAACCCTATTTCCTTCATTATTCCATCAGATACAGTGCTTATTGCCCCGTAAGGGTATGTAAAGCACAACGGCTTTACACCGGTTTTTTCGTATATTTTTTTCTGCAGCGCTCCGGCATCGTCAAAAATCGCTTTTCTGTACTCTTCATCGGTCTCATTTTTGAGTTTTGACGCTCCGTTTCTCTGTCCTTCGTCGTTCGTATGCATATTATAAGAATGATTCTGTATTTCCACGTATCCGCATTCGGAAAGTCTCTTCACGTCGCTCCAATTCACGCAGGCGTAACTTACGCTGCGATCACCGTTCTCCTCATACCGGTCGACAAACTCTCCCACGATCGATAACACCGCTTTTGCGCCGTATTTTTCAAGCAGCGGACAAATATATTCGCAAAAACTCAGATTTCCGTCGTCGAAAGAAAGTATTATCGGCTTTTCTGGCAATTCCGCTCCGTTCTCAACGTAATCGACCAGCTGCGAGACCGTTATCGTCTCAAAACCGTTTTTTTGCAGACACTTAAGATCTTCTTCGAATTCATCGGGAGATATTATATATTGACTTAACTGCGACTCGTTTTTCAAAACGTGGTGATACATAACTATCGGTATTGCCACGTCGGTCCTTTGCTCGGTTTTGCTCACGGTATCGACGCTGTTCTCGACCTCCGAACTCTTTATCTTATCCTTATCCGTTCTTAAAATCAACGCAAAAACCGCTATTGCAATCAGTGCCGCCAGTACCGCGACCGCTTTTTTGTAAAATTTGTCATTCATCGTCTGTATCCCCCTATCTATATTGATCATTATTAAATCTATGCCGGACCGTTTTTTATAATTACTCCGTTTTTTTACTTTATATTATTGATTTTTTAATAATTTTACTGTAATATATAAACTATCAGATTATATTCAAAATCACGAAAGGAGGGCTTCGCTTGAACGACGTAAATCCAACCGTCGATAACGAATCGATAATTTCCGAAAATACCGAAAATTCTGCCGAACCCTCCGTTTTTCAAAATATTTTGATCTGTATATACCGTTACCTTTATTTCTTCTCTTTGATCTCTTTCAGGTATATCAAAAAATCCTTTAAAAAATTCAACTCCGTA
>JAGAEK010000176.1 GCA_017828835.1 Oscillospiraceae bacterium
ATCCGAGAGAGATAGAAGAATTTTATCTGACTCACAGCAAGATCCGCGACGTTCAGGTAGTAGGAGTCAAGGATGAAAAATACGGAGAAGAAGCGTGCGCTTATATTATTCTGAAAGACGGCGAAACTTCGAGCGAGGATGAGATGCGCGACTTCGGAAACGCACATATTGCAGGTCACAAAGTCCCGAGATATTTTGTATTTACCGAAGAATTTCCGATGAATGCCGCCGGCAAGATACTTAAATATAAAATGAAAGAGGATTTTGAAAAAAATTATTTAAAATAGTTCTTGACAAAGAAAAAACGGTGTGTTATAATCTCTGCATAAATTTAATACCGACAAATAAAAGCTATGATGAAGACGGAATTTGCATATAAAAAGCTTTTCAGAGAGTTGAGGACGGTGGAATCTCAGCAGGCAAATGCTCTTTCTTATCACTTCTGAGCTGAAGAGATGAAAGATGTTATATTGATTAGTTTCTTTCGTGATTGCTGCGTTAATGCATAAGGCTTGTCAGAGCCTGAGGTGACATCCCTTTGAGGATGTAATTTGAGTGGTATCGCGGGTGTAATGATTAACTCGTCTCAAGTGTGTTTTCTTGAGACGAGTTTATTTTATAATTCGGAGGGTTATTTATGACTAAAGCAACGAACGCTGTGACGCAACTTATGGACATTGCTTTTCGTATCAAAGAGATGCGGGAGATCATGGGCTTTTCTATTGAAGAAATGGCGGAAAAGACCGAGGTTACGTTGGAACAGTATAAAAAATTTGAAAAAGGCGAAAGCGATATGCCGTTTACGTTTATACATAAATGCGCACTTGTGTTCGGTATGGAGATAAGCGAATTACTGGAAGGAAAAAGCGCGAAACTTTCGTCATATACCGTAACGAGAAAGGGCAAAGGACGTCAGACGGCAAAAGAGGACGGGATAAATATTGCGAACCTGGCTCCAGAATTCAAAGGGAAAAAAGCCGAGCCGTATTGGGTCAAATACGAATATTCCGCGGATCTGCAAAAGAAACCGATACACCTGACTAACCACAGCGGTCAGGAATTTGACCTTGTCGTTTCGGGTTCGCTGCTCGTTCAGGTCGGCGTTAATAAAGAAGTACTTAACGAGGGAGACAGTATATTTTATGATTCTTCAACGCCTCACGGTATGATAGCCGTCGGAGGAAAAGACTGTGAATTTTTAGCGTTCGTTATTTCCGGCGAGGACAAAAAAGAAGAGGAGATACGTGAAAGCGTTGTCGCGGTGAGACCTTCAACGAAGCTTCTGTGTGAAAAATTTGTTTCGACGAAAGAAAACGAAAACGGTGCACTTGAAAGTATCGAATTTTTGAATTACGATAAGTTCAATTTCGGATTCGACGTGGTCGATACGCTCGCCGCAAAATATCCCGATAAGCTTGCGATGCTGCATATAGACAGAGAAAAGAACGAACGCAGATTTACTTTCAGCGATATAAAGAAAGAGTCTGCAAGGTGTGCCAACTATTTTAAAACGCTCGGCATCAAAAAGGGCGATAAGGTCATGCTTGTTTTAAAGCGCCATTATCAGTTTTGGTTTGCTATGATAGCACTTCACAAAATCGGCGCGATAGCGATACCGGCGACGTATCTGTTGAAACAGCACGATTTTGAATATAGGTTCAGAGCAGCCGACGTTTCGGCAATACTTTGTACCTCTGACGGCGACGTGGCGGAGATAGCGGATAAAGCGGCGGAAAGCGTGGGCGGAGTCAATATTAAAATAATGGTCGGAGGGAAACGTAACGGATGGCACGATTTTGATTCGGAATATCCCGTATATTCGAGTCATTTCAACCGTAGCGACGATATTCCCGGCGGCAATGATCCCGCGCTTATCTTTTTCTCTTCGGGAACGACGGGCGAGCCGAAGATGGTCGAGCATGCTCATACCTACGCGCTCGGACATTTCGTTACCGCAAAATATTGGCATTGCTGTGAAAGAGACGGCCTGCATTTAACGATTTCCGATACGGGCTGGGGCAAATCTCTTTGGGGTAAGCTCTACGGCCAATGGCTTTGCGAAGGTGCGGTTTTCGTATATGATTTTGATAGGTTTGACGCGGCTGACATTTTGCCGATGTTCGCAAAATATAAGATAACTACGTTCTGTGCGCCTCCGACAATGCTTCGGATGATGATAAAAGAGGATTTATCCAAATATGATTTCTCATCGGTAAAACACATGACGACGGCGGGCGAAGCGCTTAATCCGGAGGTAGCGAAACAGTTCAAAAAAGCGACCGGACTTACGATTTACGAAGGTTTCGGACAGACTGAAACAACGCTTACGATTGCGAATCTTTACGGAACAAAGCCGAAGATCGGTTCAATGGGCAAAGCGTCGCCGCAATATCATGTTGAAGTCGTTGACAGCGAAGGGCATCCCGTTGAAAATGGTGAGACCGGCGAAATCGTCGTATGTCTTGACAAGGGAGATCCGCTCGGATTATTCAAACAGTATTGCAAAGAGCCGGAAAAGACGGCTGAATGCAGAAGAAATAATATGTATCATACCGGCGATACCGCTTGGCGTGATGAGGACGGATATTTCTGGTATGTCGGCAGAGTCGACGATATTATCAAATCCTCAGGTTACCGTATAGGGCCGTTTGAAATCGAAAACGTTATCATGGAGCTGCCGTACGTGCTTGAATGCGGCGTTTCGGCGGAGCCGGATGAAGTCAGAGGACAGATCGTCAAGGCGAGCGTAGTTCTCGTCAAGGGAACGGAGCCGACCGAAGAATTGAAAAAAGATATACAAAATTACGTCAAGAGCCATACGGCTCCGTATAAGTATCCGCGGCTTGTTGTGTTCAGGGATGAGCTTCCGAAAACAACGAGCGGAAAAATACAAAGAAATAAACTGTAAATTTTTGTTGACAAATGAGAAACAGTGTATTATACTTTGGATAAAGGCAAAGACGAAGAGAGTTTTTTAACACCGCATTCAGAGAGATAACGGTCGGTGCGAGTTATCGGTAGGATAAAAAACTGTAGCTTCAGAGCCGGAGGGAAGAAAGCATATATGTTAGTAGAGCCCTTCCGTGATTGCTGCGTTAATGCATAAGGTTTGTTGGAACCTGAGGGGCGCTTTGAGCGCAATTTGAGTGGTACCGCGGGTGTGTTTTGATTTAACGCTCGTCTCAAAGTATAATACTTTGGGACGGGTTTTTGTTTTAAGTCCCAATAACGGAGGGTATGGTATGCAACAATTGACCGAACTTGATTATAAAATCAAGGAAATGGCGGCACGTATCAAGGAGCTGCGTGAGATCGAGGGTATTTCCGCTGAAGAGATGGCTGTTAAAACCGACGTCAGCGTTGAAGAATATCTGCTTTGCGAAAGCGGAGAAAGCGATCTTAACTTTGCGTTCATTTACCGCTGTGCGTTAGCGCTTGACGTGAACGTTACCGATATTATCGAAGGATACAGTCCGACGCTGAAAACTTTCACGGTCACAAGAAAAAGTAAAGGTCAGGAAATTGCGAAGGCGCACGGTATGACCTATTACAATATGGCTTATGCGTTCAAAAACAGGATCGCCGAGCCGCTTTACGTAAAAAGCAAATATAACGAGTCGGCACAAACCAAAGATATTGAGCTGACGACTCACGAGGGGCAGGAACTCGACATAGTGATATCGGGAAAACTTCGCGTTCAGATCGGCGAACACAGCGAGATACTGAGCGAAGGCGATACTATTTATTTTAATTCTTCAACTCCTCACGGTATGATCGCGGTCGGAGGAGAAGACTGTGAGTTTTACGCTATTGTCTTGAATCCGACAGGTGAACCGATACCGGAGCTTATGCCGGCAAAAGCGATAGTAGACGAAAAAGAGGTCAAACAGGATCTAAACGACAGGATTTACCGCAAATACGTCGACGTTGTTAAAAACGAACAGACAACGCCGACTTCCATCAAATTCAAAAATACCGAAAAATTCAATTTTGCATTTGACGTAGTTGACGAGATGGCGAAACGCGCACCGGATAAGCTTGCGATGCTTCATTTGGACCGTTTCGGTACAGAACGCAGATTTACTTTTCTCGATATGAAAAAAGAGTCAGCGAGATGTGCGAACTATTTCAGTTCTATCGGTATCAGCAAGGGCGACCGGGTAATGCTCGTTTTGAGGAGAAATTATCAGTTCTGGCCTATAATGCTGGGACTTAACAAATTGGGAGCCATTGCGATACCTGCGACAAGTCAGCTTCTCCCTCACGATCTTGAATACAGATTCAAAAAAGCCGGAGTAACAACGATAATATGTACTTGCGACGATAACTCGCCCGAATACGTTGAAGAAGCGATGAAATCGTATGACGGAATAAAAAACAGGATATCAGTCGGAGGTAAACGCGACGGCTGGAGAGAGTTCGACAAGGAATATAAAATGTTCAGCTCGAAATTCGAGCGTACCGAGGATTCGCCCTGCGGTGACGATCTGCTGCTTATGTATTTCACTTCGGGAACGTCAGGGTATCCGAAGATCGCCGCGCATAATCACAAATACCCGTTGGGACATTTCGTTACGGCGAAATATTGGCATTGCTGCGATCCGGACGGACTGCATTTTACGATATCAGACACCGGTTGGGCAAAGGCAATGTGGGGCAAGCTTTACGGTCAATGGTTCTGTGAAGCGGCAACGTTCGTATATGATTTTGACAGATTCGACGCGTCAAAGATACTTCCGCTTTTTGCGAAATATAATATAACGACGTTCTGCGCGCCTCCGACGATGCTTCGTATGATGATAAAAGAGGATCTGTCCAAATACGATTTTTCATCCGTGAAACATATGACTACGGCGGGAGAGGCGTTGAACCCGGAGGTCTACAGACAGTTCCATAAGGCGACCGGACTTTACGTGATCGAGGGCTTCGGACAAACTGAAAGTACTATGATGATCGGAAATCTTCGCGGTGCGCCTCATAAAGTCGGATCAATGGGCAAACCGTGTCCGATATATGATATTGAGCTTCTGGATTCGAACGGGAATAAGGTCGCCCCGGGTGAGACAGGTGAGATTTGCGTAAACCTCAAGAACGGATTCCCCTGCGGACTGTTTACCGGATATTATAACGATCCCGAACATACGAAAGAAGCGATACACGACGGATATTATCACACCGGCGATACCGCCTGGGCGGATGAGGACGGATTTTTCTGGTTTGTCGGAAGAGTCGACGACGTTATCAAATCTTCGGGCTACCGCATAGGACCTTTTGAGATAGAAAGCGTTATTATGGAACTGCCCTACGTGCTTGAATGCGGCGTTTCGGCGGAGCCGGATGAAATAAGAGGACAGATCGTCAAGGCAAGCGTAGTTCTCGTCAAAGGCAAAGAGCCGACGGAAGAATTAAAGAAAGAGATACAGAATTACGTCAAGAGCCATACGGCGCCTTATAAATATCCGCGGCTCGTGGTGTTCAGAGACGAACTTCCGAAAACAACGAGCGGAAAGATCCAAAGAAATAAGCTGTAAGAGGTGATCAAAACGAAAATATCTCTTATTCAGATGGACGTTAAGTTGAACGATCCGAAAAGTAATTTCGAAAAAGCTGAACGTCTTATTGGAACGGCTATGAAAAGTGATCCCGATACCGTTGTTTTACCGGAAACTTTCAACGTCGGATTTTCACCGAAGGATATAAAGAGCGAACTTTGCGACCAAAACGGTGAAGCCGCCAAAAAAGAATTTGGAGCACTTGCGGAAAAATACGGAGTGAACGTTGTTGCGGGATCGGTCGCCAACTTTAAAAACGGCAAGCTTTATAACACGGCTTACGTTTTTGACCGTGGGGGCGAATGTGTCGCAGAATATGACAAGACCCACCTTTTTTCGCCTATGGGTGAGGATAAATATTTTTCCAAAGGCGATAAAACGGTAAGATTTTTGCTTGACGGTAAAGCCTGTACGATTATTATTTGTTACGATTTGAGATTTCCCGAACTGGTAAGGACCGTAACGGCGAAAGAGAGAACCGATTTTCTGTTTATCGTTTCTCAATGGCCTGAAGTCAGGATCCCGCATCTTAAAGCGCTTGTTACCGCCAGAGCGATTGAAAATCAGATGTTTGCTGTGTGCTGCAATTCCTGTGGAAAAGCGGGAGAAACAAAATACGGCGGTAATTCGATGATAGTGGACCCGCTTGGAGAAACGCTTGCCGGTGCGTCAGGTGATGAAACGATCATAACGGCGGAATGTGATACCGGTATTTTATCTGATATAAGGTCGTCAATAAATGTGTTTGCCGACAGGCGAGCAGAAATTTATAAAATGTAATAATTATAAAAAGGAGATATTAGATATGGAGTACAATTTTTCCGTAACAAAAACCAAAAATCCGAAACCCCGTCCTCAGGACGAAAGCAAATTGGGATTCGGCAGAGTGTTTACCGACCATATGTTTGTTGTTGAATGGAATAAGGGAGAGGGATGGCATGACGCGAAGATAGTTCCGTTTGATTATTTGACCATACATCCGGCTTCTACCGTTTTGCACTATGGCTCCGAAGTCTTTGAAGGACTCAAGGCCTACAGATGGGCAGACGGTTCTGTCAAGCTTTTCCGCCCGATAGAAAATATCAGAAGGATCAACCGTTCGGCGGAACGTATGGGACTGCCGCAGATCCCCGAGGAACTTATGATGGAAGGACTGCTCAAACTCGTCGAGCTTGACGCCGATTGGGTACCGCACGGCGAAGGAACCAGCCTCTATATCCGTCCGTTTATGATCGGCGACGATGAACACCTCGGCGTTCACGGTGTGGCGCACGCGAGATTCTATATTATACTTTCACCCTCTGGCAGCTACTATAAGGGCGGACTTGCTCCTGTTAAAATTATGATCGAGAGCCATGACGTACGCGCGGTGCGCGGCGGCACGGGTGAAGCAAAATGCGGCGGTAACTATGCTGCGAGCGTCAGAGCCGGCGAAAAAGCAGAAGAAAAGGGCTTTGCTCAGGTTCTTTGGCTGGATGGAGTCGAGCAGAAATATATCGAGGAAGTCGGCGCGATGAACATAATGTTCAAAATCGACGGCAAGATCGTAACTCCGGCGCTGACCGGTTCGATACTTCCCGGTATAACGAGAAAATCAATAATCGAGTTCTTGAGAAACGAAGGAACAATAGTCGAAGAACGCCGTATATCGGTCGACGAGCTTGCAAAAGCGCTTGAAGACGGCAAACTCGAGGAGGCTTGGGGATGCGGAACGGCTGCGGTAGTCTCGCCCGTAGGACTTCTTTCATATAACGGTAAAGACTATGTTATAGGCGGCGGTAAGATCGGTGCCGTAACTCAGAAACTCTACGATGAGCTGACGGGTATCCAATGGGGCAAACAGCCCGATCCTTTCGGATGGATAGTTCCCGTAACCAAAGCTTGAGATGAGACGGATAACGCTCTTTTGCGGACATTACGGCAGCGGAAAAACGAATATTGCCGTGAACTACGCATTTTATATTAGATCGAAGGGTTTTAAGACCGCGATCGTCGACCTTGATATAGTAAATCCGTATTTCAGGACGAAGGACAGCGAAAAGGAACTTGAAAAATGCGGAATAAGGGTCATTTCGCTTCCTTTTGCAAATTCGAACGTCGATTTACCGAGTATACCGTCGGAAAGCTATTCGGTCTTCTCGAACAAAGACGAATACGCAGTTTTCGATATCGGCGGCGATGACAGCGGAGCCTACGTTTTGGGACAGTTTGAGCCGTATATAAAAGCGGAAAAAGATTTTGATAATTTTTACGTTGCAAACTTCAGCCGACCGCTTACGAGAAATGCCGAGGAGGCGCTCGGGGTTATGAGAGAGATCGAGCTTGCCGGAAAGGTACCGTTTACAGGGATAATCAACAATACTAATTTGGGCGAGGAAACCGAGATCAACGATATACTTTTATCAAACGGCGAGGCTTTGCGGCTTTCAAAAATTTCAAATCTTCCGCTCGTGATGACGACCGTCCGAGAGGATTTGGCGAAAGACGTTAAAGCGGAAAATATTTTCCCTTTGAAACTTCAAAAAAAATATTGGTAAAGGAGATAAGAAGATGCCGAAAGTAACTTTTAAGACCGATATTTGCAAAGGGTGCGGGCTTTGTGTTACCGCCTGTCCAAAGCAAATAATCGCAATTTCGAAAGACAAAATAAATAAAAAAGGTCATTTTCCGGCGGAAATGACAGACCAATCGAAGTGCATAGGATGCGCGTTTTGCGCAACTATGTGTCCCGATTGTGTAATAACAGTTGAAAAGTGAGGTGCAAAAAGTATGAGTGAAAAGGTTTTGATGAAGGGCAACGAAGCTATTGCCGAGGCCGCGATCAGAGCTGGCTGTATGCATTACTTCGGTTACCCGATTACTCCGCAAACCGAACTTGCCGCTTACATGGCAAAGAAAATGCCGAAGATCGGCGGTGTGTTTTTGCAGGCGGAGAGTGAACTCGCCGCAATAAATATGGTCTATGGTGTTGCCGCGACCGGTAAAAGAGTCATGACGTCTTCGTCGTCGCCCGGCGTTTCGTTAAAGCAAGAGGGAATTTCTTATATTGCTGGTTCCGATTTACCGGCACTTATCGTCAACGTTCAAAGAGGCGGTCCCGGACTCGGCGGCATACAGCCTTCGCAGGCGTATTATTTTCAGGCGACAAAAGGCGGCGGACACGGAGACTATCATATTATAGTTTTGGCACCTAATTCCGTTCAGGAAATGGCTGATCTGACTGCACTGAGCTTTGATCTTGCCGATAAATACCGTATGCCGTCCATGCTTCTGGCGGACGGAACGTTAGGTCAGATGATGGAGCCCGTTATACTTCCCGAAAAATCGAACAATTCGGTGGAAAAACCTTGGGCAGTCACCGGTACGGAAGGCAAAAGAAAGCATAATATCGTGAATTCGTTATACTTAAAGCCGGACATTCTTGAAAAAGTTAACTTTGAGCGTTATGAGAGATACAAAGAAGTTGAGAAAAACGAAGTAAGATACGAAAGCTTTATGATGGATGATGCGGAGTTTTGCGTTGTGGCGTTCGGAATTGCGGCAAGAATTTCGAAAAATGCGGTGATAGCCGCAAGAAAAGAGGGTATAAAGGTCGGACTCATAAGACCGATCACCCTTTGGCCGTTCCCGAAAAAGCCGCTCGCAGACGCGGCGGATCAGGTGAAGGGATTTGTGTCCGTTGAACTTTCGATGGGTCAGATGATAGAGGATATAAATCTTGCGATCTCCTGCAAAAAGCCGGTTATATTATGTAACCGCGCCGGCGGTATGATACCGTCGCCCGAACAGGTGCTCGAGTCAATAAAAGCGTTGGGAGGTAATAAGTGATGATAGTATTTGAAAAACCGAAAAGCTTGACTGATGCCGAGTTTCATTATTGTCCCGGATGTACTCACGGAATTATCCATCGCCTTGTAGCACGCGCTATTGACAATTTGGGGATAGAGGGCCGAACTATCGGAGTGGCGCCGGTCGGATGCGCCGTTATGGCATACGATTATTTTGCCTGCGATATGGTTGAGGCAGCTCACGGAAGAGCTCCCGCTATGGCTACCGGAATCAAGCGTTCTCTTCCGGATAACATCGTTTTTACCTATCAGGGAGACGGAGATCTGGCGTCTATCGGTATGGCTGAGACGGTACACAGCGCCGCAAGGAATGAAAACATAACTATAATTTTCGTTAACAATGCGATCTACGGTATGACCGGCGGACAGATGGCACCCACGTCGCTGCCAGGACAGGTAACGCAGACGTCGCCCTACGGCAGGGACGTGAAAGTTACGGGATATCCCGTCAGAATCTGCGAAATGCTTGCGACGCTTGACGGTCCGGAATTTATTGCAAGAGTCGCGGTAAACAACGTTAAAAACGTTAAAAACGCCGAAAAAGTTATAGAAAAAGCGTTCAGAAATCAAGTCGAAGGCAAAGGATTTTCGTTGGTTGAGGTCATTTCCGCCTGCCCGACGAACTGGGGTATGACGCCCGATAATGCGCTTAAATGGATCGATGAAAAAATGATACCGTATTATCCGCTCGGCGTCTATAAGGATCGCAGCGCAAAGGAGGAGAGCCAAAATGACAAATAAGTTGATTATTGCCGGCTTCGGCGGCCAGGGCGTTCTTTTTGCCGGAAAGTTTTTGGCATACAAGGGACTTCTTGAAAACAGACAGGTGAGCTGGCTCCCGTCATACGGACCTGAAATGCGCGGCGGTACTGCAAACTGCAGTGTTATACTTTCTGATGACCCGATAGGCTCGCCTATAATTTCAAAGCCCGACGTTCTTATCGCTATGAACCTGCCTTCTCTTGACAAATATGAAGACGAGGTCGTAAGCGGAGGAATGATCATTGTCGATTCCACTCTTATCGAGCGTAAAGTTAAAAGAAGCGACGTTAAAGTTTTCTACGTTCCGGCTACGAAAATGGCGCAGGAGATAAACGCTCCGACGCTTGCAAATATGATTTTGGTCGGCAAGTTTATAAAGGAGACCGGTGCGGTCGGATATGAAAATCTTGAGGATACGCTGAAGAAAATAATTTCCGCAAGACATCAGGACCTTTACAGCATAAACCTTAACGCAATAAACAAAGGATATAACTTCTGATAATTTTTTACGGAAAAATATATATGCCGTGCTTATGATCTCGGTCGTAAGCACGGCATATGTTTTTCAATCAAAAATTTCGGTCGGGAATATTATTCTCCGGTCATATCGTAGAAAACTTCATCGATTTCTGCCTGACAGGCGGGAGCGATCGCTTGAACTAAGTTCGATACGGTATCTTCGGATTTCCAGAAGATATTTGCAGCGCAAAGATTTCCGAGTTGTCCGAACGAATCGCCGGTCGAGATCCAGGTGTGTTCGAGGAGTTTCACGTTGAAATTATACCAGTCTTCGTTTCCGCCGTAAGCTGTTTCGATACGTTTTCTGAGCGCCGTTTCTTTAGCGTCTCCTTCGATATCGGCGCGTGTCCAAAACATCGAATAATCGATCCATTCCTTCAGAAGAGCAGCGTCGTTGACGCAGGCGGGAATGGTGTAGGCGGAGGAATGTATAAGTGCGTTTGAAATACCGCTTGTGTTCGAAGGAGATGCGGGGAAGGGAACGTAGCCGATGTTTTCGACACCGAGATACTCGATGAAATCCGCGGAGTTCCATTCGATTATTCCGCCGTACATAGCGGCGTTTCCTTCAGTAAAATCGGCTACCGGAGTCGTGATGACTTTAAAATAATTTTTGTCACACAGTTCGCGGTAATATTCATAGCATTCTATAATGTCGGGATCGTCAAGAGCAAATTGAGGACGTCCCTCTTCGTCCCATCTGACGTAGTTCGCGTCTCCGCCGGCGCATCCGATCCAATAAGCGTCAATGTATCCCGTGAGGCCGAATTTGTCGATGATACCGTCGTCGTCCGAATCGTAAGTCAGCGCGGCGAGAGCTTCTTTCATAGTGTCGAAGTTCCATTCCCCTTTTTTATAAAGCTCATACGGATCGTCGAGTCCGGCTTCATCGAACATAGACTTGTTGTATACCAAGTATCCGCAGGCGTTAAATTGAGATGCCAAAAATCCGTAAACTTCGCCGTTGAATGTCCAAAAATCGCAGGTTCCCTGAAGAACGAGACCGCTGTCCTTATAGAAAGGATCATTGAGATCGAGAACGGTCGATACGGGAACGAGTAACTTTTTGATTATCCAGGAGGGGAACTGCCTGTTGTCGGCGGCCAAAAAATCGATGCCTTTACCCGACATGATAGCGGTCGAGTATGCTGCGAGTCCTTCAACGTAGGGGACGGCGACGAATTCGAGTTTAGCGCCGGTACCTCTTTCAAACTCGGCAATCATTTCCTCGTTTGAAGCGTTACGGGTTTGACCGGTCCAGATATAGAGCGTTTCGCCGGCGTATTTGTTTTCTTCGAAAGGATATCCCGAAGGATATTTCTCAAGGTCGACTGCGCCGGAGCCGCTTGATTCCTGAGACTGTTTTCCACATCCTGCAAAAACGGCGACAAGCATCAGAACGGCGAGTACAATGATAAGCGTTTTTTTCATTTTTTAACACCCTTTCATAATTTTCCGAAAAATATATTGTTTTGATAAAGATCAGCCGGCGATATTAAACGCTTCGGCGTCTGCTTTGTTTGCGAAGAAATGTGGGTACGGCTTATTTTTTATATTGGAATTGCAAAGATTTCCGAGTTTACCAAAATGAATCATCGTTTGAAATCCGTGTTATGTTCAAGAAGATTCAAATTAAATTTATACAAGTCTTCGTTTCCGCCGTATGTACTGTCAATACGTTTTCTTATGGCAGTTTTTAGCATCACCAAAACCATTCAGCCAGCGGAGTTTTTAAATCATAAGTTTCGGGATCTTTGTTGAAATCGATGATTCTGCCCTCGCTAATATGGTCGATATTGTGCTTTTTGAGGAGTTCAATAAATTCTTTGTTAAATTCGATGCTTGGACCGAAGGCCTGATCGGCAGCAAGATCGGCTATCTTGTCCTTATAGCTTATCTGCTCCGCCTCGGTGAATTCGCCGGGATGAGCCTTGAAATAGGCGTCAAGCATGTTTATCGCGGCCGAATATTTGCCTTCACCGGCTCTGTATTGCTGCTGATTGTACCACGAACGGTAGAATACCGCCTGAAGAGACGTCTTTTCGATTATAGCTTTCTGTTGATCGGTCTCAGCCATCGCCGCCGCGTTTGAGAAGCATTTTTCGGCGTAGGAGAGATAGTCCGGACCCTCTTCGGGAAGCTTGCCGTACCAGTTCCAGTATTTTGACCAATCGACCGTTTCGTAATTTCTTATCATGTCGGCGGTAAGCTCTTCGGGATAGCTGTCAAGCGGATGTAATTCCTCTATTTCAGGAATGGGGAAAAGATGAGCGCAGTTAAAGTCGTCCCATTCCAAGTCGGCATCTATCTCAGCAGTGGAGATGCATTTACAGCAAACGTCCTCAAGGAGCTCCTGAGTATGGTCAATATAATTCCGTATTTCCTGCCAGCCGGGGCCGTAAACACCCTCGAGAAAATCGTCTATGTGTCCCCAGTATTCCTCTTCGGTCATATAAGGATTCCAGAGGCATTTCGCCATAATATAAGCGCGTAGTTCCGGAAAATCAGCCGATTGGAAGCCGACGCCCATATCGAATACTCCAACGACGTGATTGTCAGCATAGAGTCTTGCATTTGTGAGCATCGTGTTGAAATTTGGATAATACAGCAGTGAAAAACAGCAATTCGTGGTATACTGCCAGATCATAAGGTTATCGCAAATTTCCGACCAGGCCGTCAAGTCTTTCATAAAGTAAATGTTGTGGGCGTCCATCAGCCCGTCGGTACGGTGATCCGCAGTGAGGTCGATATCTCCTTTAAGAAGCGTTTGTACGCTTTCGTACCGCTCGGGATCATGGGTTTCCAAGTCTATTGGATGGTTGTAGCAGCAGAAGGAAGCACAAAGCATTACGGCAACGTTCGGCGCAGGTTTCGTTATCTTCGGCGGTGTCTGAGAATAGGTATAGGCAAGCGTCTTGAAGATAACGTTGGGATATTCCTCGGCAAATTCTGCGGCGACCGCGTTAACGAATCGGATGATTGCACCGGCATGTGAACCTTCCTCTTCTAATACCTTATTGCAGTTCTCACAAGTGCAGTAGTTGCCGGCGGTCACTGAAACGTTGTCGTTTTGGGAAATCTCGATGACATTGACCGTGGGATCGGACTTCAGAATATTTCTGACTTTTTTTATCGTCTTCTCCAGCAATTCCGGATCGGTCAGACAGGGCTGCGGCGAATTGACCGAATTCGTTCCGGAAAACCAACCGAGGGTATGGACGAAGAATGGCGAAAATTTATAGTGCGAACCGTATGCATCGTTCAAATTTTTAGCGTAGGTTCCGTTAATTTTCAGTTTGGCCGGAAAAAACATCAAATTGGCTTGAGAATATGTCATATCCCTGTATTTGAAAACGGGGATCTGCTTATTTTCCTCGATATACGGAACTTTTATGTTCTTAGTTTCGGGTATTTTCTCAATTTCCGCGGTGTAAAAACGGCAACCGAGATATTCTTCAAGGAAGGTATAGACGGAATAGAGCGTACCTCTGGTTTCACCACCGACGAGCCACAGTTTGCCGTTTGCCGTTTTGATGACAAAGCCGTCGTCGCCGAGTTCATCACGGTCAAAATCACCGGGCTCTTCGCGATTTGTTTTACCGACGACTATCTCATTTGCCGTCGGCTTTTTTAAGTCGGTGACTACCGACAGTACGGCGCCGCTTATTTTTTTAAGATAGCTTCGCAGTTCTTTCGCAGCCTTGACCTCCGACTCGGTGGCGTTCACTCCGTGAACGATAACAAAATCTGAAACGCCGTCGACAACAAGGTTCAAAGCGGCGAACTCGTCAACAACATCGGAATTTTCTTCGGGAATTTGGTTTCTTTCTCCGCAGCCTGCAAAAACGGCGACAAGCATCAGAACGGCGAGTACAATGATAAGCGTTTTTTTCATTTTTTAACATCCTTTC
>JAGAEK010000019.1 GCA_017828835.1 Oscillospiraceae bacterium
TATGGATATCGACAAGATCAGACGTACTCTTGATGAAATTTCACGCGACAGCTTCAACGCCGCGGTCGAGAGCATAATATCCGCAAAAAACATTTACGTTATCGGAGTCAGAAGCTCTTTTTCACTCGCATCTTTCATGTCGTTTTACCTGAATCACATTTTCCCGAACGTACGCAACGTTGCGACGACGAGCGTCAGCGAAATGTTCGAACAAATAATGCATATCGGCAGCGGAGACGTCTTGATCTCGATAACTTTCCCCAGATATTCGCAGCGTACCGTGAAAGCGGCTAAATATGCTTGTGAAAACGGCGCTACCGTTATCTCCATAACCGACTCGAAAGATTCCCCTATCGCGCAGTTTTCAAACACTCTTCTCCTTGCCAGAAGCGATATGGCATCATTCGTCGACTCTCTTGTCGCGCCTCTGAGCCTTATAAATGCACTGATAGTTGCTATCGGACTAAAAAACAAGAACGAAGTTGAAAACTCTCTCCGGCGCCTTGAAAATATATGGGATGAATATAACGTATACGAAAAAAGCGAGGAATCCAAATGAGTTCCCTGTCTTTTGATGTTGTCGTCGTCGGCGGAGGAGCCGCGGGATGCCTTGCGGCCGGAACTGCGGCGTCATACGGGAAAAAAGTCTGTATAATCGAAAAAAACGGCATACTTGCGAAAAAAGTCCTTATCACCGGCAAAGGCAGATGCAACGTTACGAATAATTGCTCGGATCAGGAGTTTTTTGACAACGTTAAAACGGGAGCAAAATTTCTTCATTCCGCAATATCCCGATTTTCCACTCATGACTGTATGGAATTTTTCGAATCGTTGTCGGTCCCGCTTAAAACCGAACGCGGTTTTAGAGTATTTCCGGTTTCCGATAAGGCGTCCGATATTGCAGACGCGCTCAAAAAATATACGGAACAGAACGGAGTCGCCGTGATCCATTCCGCAGTGTCCGAAATCTGCACCAAAAATAAAAAAGCGTCCGGCGTTAAACTCAAAAACGGCGATTTTATAAAGTCTGATAAAATCATCATCGCAACGGGCGGTAAAAGTTACCCGAAAACAGGTTCTACCGGAGACGGCTATCGGTTTGCAGAAACACTCGGACACACCGTTTCTCCGATCCGCCCGGCATTGGTACCGCTTGAATCGTCCGATCTTTTCTGCACAGAGTTGACCGGCCTTTCTCTTAAAAACGTTACGCTTTCTTTAGTTGATACCGCAGATTCAAAGGTCGTATTTTCCGAACTCGGAGAAATGCTTTTCACACATTTCGGTTTATCGGGTCCGCTTGTCCTTTCCGCAAGCAGTCATATGACAGGTAATCCCTCGGACTATTACATATCTATCGACCTGAAACCCGGACTTTCTGCAGAAAAACTTGACGCGAGGATATTGCGAGACTTCTCCTCGTTCCTCAACAAAGATATTTCGAACGCACTGTTTATGCTGCTTCCGAAAAGCATTATACCCGTTATTTTGGAAAAAGCCGGTATACCAAAAAACACAAAAGTCAACAGCATTACAAAAGAAATGCGTGCGGCCCTTGTTTTTGCAATAAAAAATTTCAAAGTAAAAATAACATCTTTTCGTCCGATAGAAGAAGCAATAATCACCTCCGGCGGAGTCGAACTCAAAGAAATAGATCCGAAAACGATGGAATCGAAACTTGTCAAGGGTATTTATTTCGCGGGAGAAGTTCTGAACGCCGACGCCTATACCGGCGGATTCAATCTTCAGATAGCGTTTTCCACCGGATTTGCCGCAGGTACCGCCGCGGGAGCAAAAACTATTTGCGTAAAGGAGAGATACGGTATGAAATCTGTTGCCATAGACGGACCGGCCGGAGCCGGCAAAAGTGTTCTTTCAAAAAGAGCCGCTCAGGAACTTGGGTTCATATACGTCGACACGGGCGCTCTTTACCGTGCAGTCGGATTGTATATGATCGAAAAAGGTATCGATACCAAAAACTCTTTTGACGTTGCGAACGCTCTTTCCGAAATAACCGTCGATATGAAGTATATCGACGGAAAACAAACAGTTTTGCTGAACGGAGAGGACGTCGGCGGAAAACTGCGTACTCCGGAGGTCTCGATGGCCGCTTCAAACGTCTCCGCGATACCCAAAGTAAGAACGTTTTTGTTCGATATGCAGCGTTCGATCGCTAAAAAGGAAAACGTTATAATGGACGGAAGAGATATCGGCACCGTCGTTCTTCCCGACGCCGACCTGAAGATATTCCTCACCGCGTCTCCCGAGGAAAGAGCGAGAAGAAGATATCTTGAATTATTACAAAACGGCTCGACTACAGATTATGAAACGGTACTCAGCGAAGTCAAACTCCGCGATTACAACGATTCCCACCGTCCCATAGCTCCGCTGAAAAAAGCCGATGATGCGATCGTTATCGACACCACCGATCTAAATCTGGAGCAATCTTTCGAACTCCTTCTCTCAACTATAAAAAACACACTTAAAATATACTAAGAAATCAGGTTTTTGCTATGTCGTTTTTTGACCGTGTAAAAAAAGTAACGGTATTCCTGTTCAATCTTTTCTATAAACTGAAATATATCGGATTTGAAAACGTCGGTACCGGAAGTTATCTTATCTGCTGCAACCACCTGAAATTTTTTGATCCGTTTCTCGTAACAATACCTTTTCCGAAACCGATGCACTACATGGCGAAAGCGGAATTGTTCAAAATACCGCTCGTCAACACGTTCATCAAAAAGCTCGGCGCTTTTCCGGTAAAAAGAGGCAAAGCACACAGTGCCGCGATCGAATCCGCAATATCGCTCCTGGAATCCGGTGAGAACGTCTTGATATTCCCGGAAGGTACAAGATCGAAAACCGGTGTTCCCGGTTCCGCAAAGCCCGGAGCTGCACTTGTCGCGTTCCGCTCAAACGCAAAGATATTGCCCGTCGCAATAAAAATACAAAAGCCGAAATTTTTCTCAAAACCGCATATAACCGTATCTTTCGGCCACCCTATAGAAAATTCGGAGCTGCCTATTGAAAAAGCCTCTTCAAATTCATTCAAAGAAGCTTCAAAGTATATTATGGACCGAATTTGCGAGCTGTTTCACAAAATTGAATTCTAATCCGTAAAGAGAGGAAAAATCATGCCTCAAATCACCGTAACTCCGAGCGCCGGATTTTGCTTCGGTGTAAGCCGCGCGGTCGGCATAGTCTATGATCTTTTGGACCGAAACGTAAAAACAGCGACTCTCGGAGAGATCATACATAATCCTTCCCTAATATCGCTGCTTGAGAAGCGCGGAGTAAAAGTCATCGACGATATTTCCGAGCTTTCGGAGGACGAAACGCTCGTTATACGTTCGCACGGAGTTCCGAAAAACGTCATTGCCGACCTTAACGGCAGAAATATAAAATATTTTGACGCGACCTGTCCGTTTGTGAAAAAAATACATAAAATAGTCGATGAAGAATCTGAAAATTCCGTTATACTGATCGCCGGAGATCCTGCTCACCCGGAAGTACAAGGTATCGTCAGTTATTGTAAAGGCGAATTTTACACCTTCCGTTCCTCCTCCGAATTGCAGGATTTTGTCGATTCGGATAAATTTTCTCCCGAAAAAAAGTATATTATGGTGTCTCAAACCACTTTTAACAGTGAAGAATGGAGAAAATGTAAGCAAATTTTAAAAAAAGTGTATACAAGCGCAAAAATTTTTGATACAATATGTAATGCAACTGAAATTCGTCAGAAAGAATCTGCGGAACTTGCGGAAAAATCCGACATTATGATCATTGTCGGCGGAACTCACAGTTCCAACACTATCAAGTTATACGATATCTGCAAAAGCCGCTGTCCTTCAATTTTTATCGAAACGGCAGACGAACTTCATAAATTCGATTTCAGTGGCAAAACCAACATCGGTATTACCGCTGGTGCTTCTACGCCGGCGTTCATAATTAAGGAGGTTAAAAAAACTATGAGCGAAATTTTATCTAACAGTTCGGAGGAACTCAGCTTTGCTGAAATGCTAGAGCAAAATTTCAAAAGTACATATACAGGAGAGAAGGTAACCGGCGTTGTAACAGGCATTAGTCCGAATGAAGTATCGGTAGAAATCGGCACCAAACATACCGGGTATATCCCGCTGCACGAACTTACCGATGACACAAGCGCAAAACCAGAAGACCTTGTTAAAATCGGACAAACCCTCACCTTAAAAGTACTTAGAGTCAACGACGTTGAAGGAACTATGGTTCTTTCAAAAAAGAAAATCGATTCCGAAGCCGATTTCGATCGCGTAATGAACGGAGTTGAAAGCGGAGAGATTTTCGAAGGGACAGTTACCGACGTCGTCAAAGGCGGAGTCATCGTAAATACAAAAGGAGTAAAAGTATTTATTCCCGCTTCGCAGGCCACGCTTTCACGCGGCGACAATATTGAAGCTCTGTTGCATCAAAAAGTAGAGTTCAAGATCCTTGAGGTCAACGAGCAGCGCAAGAGAGCCGTCGGTTCTATCAAAGCCGTTCTTATCGCACAGCGCAAAGAACGTATTGAAAAGGCCTGGAACGCGCTTGAAGTAGGCGCGACCTATACCGGAGTCGTAAAATCTCTCACTTCCTACGGTGCGTTTGTAGACATCGGCGGTATCGACGGAATGGTCCACATTTCCGAACTTTCCTGGAAAAGGATCAAACATCCTTCCGAAGTAGTCAAAGTCGGTGATTCCATAGAAGTATATATCAAGGATATAAACACCGAGACCAAGAAAATTTCTCTCGGATTCAAAAAAGCATCCGATAATCCTTGGGAAATCATGAAACGCGATTATCCTGTCGGAACGGTCCTTAAAGTCAAGATCGTTTCTCTCACCGCTTTCGGTGCGTTTGCACATATCATTGACGGCATCGACGGTTTGATACATATTTCTCAAATCGCGAATGAGCATATAGCAAAACCCGCCGACGTACTTTCAATAGGTCAGGAAGTCGAAGTCAAGATCACTGAAGTCGACTTTGAGAAAAAGCGTGTAAGTCTTTCAATGAAAGCTCTCCTTCCCGTTGAGGAACCCGTCTCCGAGGAACAACCCGTTGAAGAGAAACCCGCGGAAGAGGCTGCTGTTGAAGAAAAACCTGCAGAAGAACCTGTTGCGGAAGAAAAAGTCGTCGAAGAATCTACGGCAGAAGAGAAGCCTTCAGAAGAACCTGCTGCGGAAGAAAAACCTGCAGAAGAACCTGCCGCGGAAGAGAAGCCTTCAGAAGAACCTGCTGCGGAAGAGAAACCCGCAGAAGAACCTGCTGCGGAATAATTTAAAAAAGTCAAAACTGCCGGCAAAAATTGCCGGCAGTTTTAATTTGTTCGGAAATTTTTTGTTTCTTTTTCTCCACATTCTATTCTGTTATTTTTTATACTTTTGCCTTAAATAATTTTACGCCTTTCGTGGCAAATTATAAAAGACGGCGCCGTCAAAAAATTTTTGGAGTAACAAATGAAAAAGTTTATAAAATTCTTCACTTCCGTCTCTCTCGTAATTACTGCAATTTTTTTCAATTCGGTCTTCAACGTTTCTTCTTATTGCACAAGTTGCGGTAATAATCAGGAAACGGCTTATTTGAGCTGCTCGGCTGAACAGACAAAATTATCGACCGTACTCGTCAGCGGCGCGCCTTTCGGGATCAAAATCCTTACCGACGGTATCGTTATTACCGATATCGCAGATACTCTTGATTCAAACAAATCAAGTCCTGCAAAAGCCTCGGGACTTCTTCCCGGCGATATAATAAATTCGGTGGACGGTACGGCAATATTTTCCAACAACGATCTTGAAAATACTATTTTGAACAGCGAAGGCCGATCGCTGCAATTTTTGATATCCCGCGGAGATAAAAAACTCGAACTGAAAGTAACGCCCGAAAAAACTTCCAAAGGCTATAAAATCGGGGCTTTCGTCCGGGACAGCTGCGCGGGTATCGGTTCTATGACGTTTTACAATCCCGAAAACGGCTCGTTTGCCGGACTCGGCCACGCCGTTTGCGATTATGATACCGGAAAAATAATGCCGATCAAAATCGGAGAGATCGCAGACGTCAAAATAATCGGAGTAGTAAAAGGCAAAACCGGCGTACCGGGCGAACTTATAGGCGCTTTTTTGCCCGGTAAAGACAGCGGCGAAATAAAAGTTAATTGCGAAAGCGGCCTTTACGGTATCGCATCTCCTTCCGCAGACTGTATCGCCATGGAAGTCGCTCCTAAAAGTCAGATCAAAACCGGTCCCGCAAAAATATTGACGACCGTAGACGGTTCTTCACCGCGTGAATTTGATATATCTATTGAAAAAATCCATTCCGATAAATCCGACACAGACAAGAATCTGGTCATAAAGATCACCGACCCCGAGCTTTTGGAGATCACGGGCGGTATCGTTCCCGGAATGAGCGGCAGTCCGATCATTCAAAACGGCAAACTTGTCGGCGCCGTTACTCACGTTTTTGTAAACGAGCCGACTAAGGGCTATGCCATTTTTACGGAAACGATGCTTTATATGTCGTATTTTGTCGAATAACGTCGAATAATAAAATATTTGCAGGAACGATTTGTAGTTTGCAACAAATCCGACCCCTTATCTTCTACGTCGCTTTTCCGTTTCAATTATTGCATTCGGCATAAATAAATGCTATAATTTTGACGATTTAAAAAGTTATCGGAGGTCTTCTAATGGAAAAGCGAAAAAAAGTAATAATATGTGAAGATAATAAAGATTTTTGCAGTCAGCTTTCGGCTTCGTTAAAATCAAAAGGTATAGATTCGATATCCGTAAGCAAAAACGGAAACAAATTGCTCGACGCCATATTTGATTTCAAACCCGACGCTGTTGTCTGCGATATTTTTCTCAACGAAATCGACACTATCGGTATACTCGAAAAGATAAAGTCATCTATAATTCGTCCTTCGCCGTTATTCTTTATATGCACTTCCTTTAACAACCCGTTGTTGCGAAAGGAAGTTTTTGATGCCGGCGCATCATATATCTTTTTAATGCCGTTCAATATCGAGGTACTCTCAAGCCGTATATGCAAGCTTATCTCCGATGCTTCAGGCGATATGTCTTCCGAACCGTCAAAATTATCCGACACGTCTTTCGATCTTGAATTCACGGTTACAGAAATAATCAGACAAGTCGGTGTTCCCGCTCA
>JAGAEK010000177.1 GCA_017828835.1 Oscillospiraceae bacterium
ACATATCCCGAGGAGAGTCAATAAGTAAAAAAATGTTTATTAAAATAGACCATAATAAACCGAGAAGTCCGATTTTTTTCTACATATAAACAGTTTATTTTTTGAAAAAAATATTGTATTATGTTAAATGAAGGAGTGTGAACAGATGGATATATTTTCCGTTTTGACAATGATAGGCGGTCTTGCGCTGTTTTTATACGGAATGAAGGTCATGAGCTCCGGACTGGAAAAGGTATCGGTCGGAAAGCTTGAAAAAATGCTCGAAAAGATGACGAACACTCCGGTAAAGGGCGTTTTGCTCGGAACGATAGTGACCGCGCTCATACAGAGCTCGTCTGCAGTTACTGTGATGGTAGTCGGCTTCGTTAACTCGGGAATAATGAAACTTTCACAGGCGACCGGGGTAATTATGGGAGCAAGCATAGGTACGACTTTCACGGCGTGGATATTGAGTCTTGCCGGAATAGAGGGCACAAGCGTTATCGAAAGAATGTTCAAGCCCGAGTCATTTGCACCTGTATTTGCGATAATAGGCGTAATACTCGTAATATTTTCGAAAAGAGACAGACGAAAGAACGTAGGACTCATACTTGCCGGATTTGCGATACTTATGTTCGGAATGACGATGATGAGCAGTTCGGTCAGCGGACTTTCGGAAATTCCCGAATTCAAGAGTATTCTGACGATGTTCGGAAATCCCGTACTCGGAGTTTTGGTCGGCATCGTTTTCACGGCGATCATACAAAGTTCGTCTGCGGCGATAGGTATACTCCAGGCGCTTTCAATGACGGGAGCGATATCGTATTTCACAGCGATACCGATCATTCTCGGATGTAACATAGGGGCGTGCGCGCCCGCGATCATATCGAGTATCGGAGCGAAGAGAGAAGCGAAACGTGCTGCGTTCATACACCTTTATTTCAAGATTATCGGTACTGTTTTATGGTTTGTGCTGTTCGGCGCGGCAAATATGATATTTAAGTTTGAATTTATAAAAGGAAACGTTAATCCGAACACGATAGCAATCATACATACGGCGTTCAATATCGTCAATATGCTCGCGCTGTTCCCGTTCTCAAAAGGACTTGAAAAGCTTGCAAGGATCACGATCAGAGAAACGGATTCGGAAAAAGACGGACCGTTTATCGACGAGCGTTTTCTCAACACTCCGTCGTTTGCCGTCAACCAATGTAAAAACGCTACTATAAAGATGGCGACGATAGCGAAGAAATCGATTTTTTCCGCGCTTGCTTTGGTGGAGGGCTATACAGAGGAAGTTGCAAGGCAGATAACCGAATCCGAATCTCAGCTTGATGAATATGAGGACAAGCTCGGGACGTATCTTGTAAAACTGAGCAGTAAACAGCTTTCCGAAAATGACAGTAAAGAGATATCGAGACTTTTGCATTCGATCGGAAATTTCGAAAGAATCGGCGACCATGCGCTCAATATAATGGAATCGGCGCGTGAAATGTATGAAAAGAAACTGAGTTTTTCCGAAAATGCAAAAAAAGAGCTTGCGGTGATATCGGGGGCATTGAGGGAGATAATCGATATTTCTTTTGAATCGTTTATTAAAAACGATTCAAAAGAGGCGACGAAAGTCGAACCGCTCGAGCAGGTAATAGATTCACTGAAGGATACGATAAAGGACCGTCATATACAAAGGCTGCAAAACGGACAGTGTACGATCGAACTCGGCTTTATTCTTTCGGATCTGCTTATCAATTATGAGCGTGTTTCGGACCACTGTTCAAACATAGCGGTTTGCGTGATACAGATAGAGGATTCGTCGTTTGATACGCATATGTATCTGAACAATTTGAAGGAATCGCATGCACCTCAGTTCGTTAACGATTTCAAAATGTATCAGGGAAAATATAATTTGTGATTTATCGGAATAAAAATATAAGCTTCGGGCAGATAATCTGCCCGAAGTTTTTTGTTTTCGTGATATCATCACACTTTTGAACGGAAATGAGTATAATGTAGTGAAAAACAAATGCTCGGAGGTGAAAGAAGTATGAAGATTGTTGTTTTCAAAAGTCCGAAGCTGTTAAGTTCCATACTTAGAATGATATTTAAAATCAAAAAGAGCACGGAGGACGAATAGAGAGCAAGAAGAGCCGCGGCGGGATAATACCGTCACGGCTTTTTTATTAGGCATAAAAAACGCAAAAGCAACATAAATATAAAATCAGCAGAGAAGAATACCGAAAAGAAGGTATAAAGGATGAAAACAGGTTACGAGGCGTTTGACGATGCGATAAAGGAACTTCCGGAAAAATTGAGAGCGGAGCTTTGGGAAACGGAAAAGTATATTAAGGAAAAAACCCGGGAAATAAGGATAAGAGTCAACCGGCCGATACAGTTTTATACCGGGGACAAAGATTATTTTTTCGGGATAAACGCCTGCATAAAACACAAGGGCAGGATATTGGACAAACAGGAGATTGAGGAGTGTTTCCGGTCGGTTTGCGGATATTCCGTACATACTCATCAGGCAGAGATCGGCAAAGGCTACGTAACGACTCGGGAAGGACACAGAGTCGGGATTTGCGGGACGGCGGTCATAGGAGAAAGCGGAGTAAAAGGCATGAGAGAAATAACCTCGCTGAATATAAGGATCGCAAGAGAAATAAAAGGGTGTGCGGACGAGCTTATAAGGCTTGCGTATAAAGACGGTATTTGCGGACTGATGATAATAGGTGAGCCGGGATGCGGGAAAACGACTGTAATACGTGATCTGTCACGGCAGCTTGCGAGCGCAAAATTGGGGAAATACGTAAAGGTGGCGGTGATAGATGAAAGAGGAGAGATATCGGGAGGTGCGGAAGGCTGCGACGTCGGGATATCGTGCGACGTGCTTTGCGGTTTCGGTAAATACGACGGGATAAACAATGCCGTAAGAACGTTGTCTCCGGAAGTGATCGTTTGTGATGAGATAGGCAGCGCCGAAGAGGCAAGGGCGATTGCGGCGGCGGTTAACAACGGCGCAAAAATAGTTGCTACGGCTCATGCTTCAACGGTGAAGGAACTTTATGCGAGAAAAGATATGAAAAATCTTTTGAACAGCGGAGCGTTTCGGAAAATAGCGGTTATGATGGGCGGTGGAAGCGTCGGGGAAATAGACAAAATAATAGACGCGCAGGGAGGATAGGCAAAATGACGGTGTCGGCAAAACTTATAGGAGCGGTTTTTATTATTGCGGCATCAAGCGGTATCGGGTTCTGCTTTTCGGTGAAATTAAAAGAAAAAGCCGAGAAACTTAGGACGGCCGAGGAGTTTTTCAAAGTCGCCGAATCCGAAGTGTTATACACTATGCTGCCGAGTGCGGAAATAATATGCAGACTGGCGAAAGATGAAGTTTTCGACGGGTTTTGCGCGGTTAAAATATGCGCGAAAATGTGTGAAAAAGGGATCGGATTTCCAAATGCCTGGGAGGAAGGGATAAAGGCGTTTGAAAAAGAAGTTAGTTTGACAAAGGGAGAAAAAGAAACACTCGAAAATTTCGGAAATATACTCGGAAGATATGATATAGAATCGCAGATAAAAGGAATAAAAGGGATAGAAGAAAGAATATCCGGTTACAGAGAATCGGCGGAAAAGGAATATTTTGACAAAGGCAAGCTTTACAGAATATTGGGAGTGCTTTTCGGAGCCGGAGTTGTTGCCGTTATCATATAGTTTTTACGGAGGCAAAATATGGATGTGGATATGATATTCAAAATAGCGGCGATAGGGATAATCGTTGCTGTGTTAAATCAGGTTTTGATACGTTCGGGAAGAGAGGAACAGGCGATGATGACGACTCTTGCCGGGCTTATAGTGGTGCTGATGATGATCGTTTATGAAATCAGCAACCTTTTCGATACCGTCAAAAGCGTATTTAATTTATAAAAAGCGAGTGAAGTAAAAATGTGGATATACAGTGCGATAGCAACGGCGGCTGTGGCGGCTGTGGCAGCGACGTTGATAAAACAGTACAAGCCGGAATATTCTTTTGCGGTCATACTTATATCAGGAGCGGCAATAATGTATATGACGCTGAGAGCGGTGTTTCCTCTGATGCGGGAACTCAAGGATCTGCTCGAGGATACGGGAATACAAAGTGCGTATTTTGAGATATTGCTTAAAACTCTCGGGATAGGTATAATAACTCAGCTTTCGTCAGAAGCTTGCAAAGATTGCGGACAGACGGCGATATCCGGACGGATAGAGGCGGCGGGAAAGGCGGCGATAATTATCGTCGGGTTTCCGCTGTTCCGTACCGTTTTGAAT
>JAGAEK010000178.1 GCA_017828835.1 Oscillospiraceae bacterium
AACGCCTTCCGCTTTAAGAACGAGAAAATGCTGTTTTCCCATTTTCAGAGCGAAGTTTATTTTTTCGATGATATCTTTGTCGAGATCGAACGGACGCTCGGGGACTAAGATCGCAGTAGCGCCGCAGGCGATACCGGCATAAAGAGCGATATTACCGGAACGGTTTCCCATAACTTCGATAACGGAGCAGCGGTTGTGGGATTCGCAGGTGTCGCGCAATCTGTCCGCCATCTCTATAACGGTGTTGAGAGTGGTGTCGAATCCGATTGTATAATCGCTTGAATAAATATCGTTGTCGATGGTACCGGGGATACCTATACAGGGGATGCCTCTTATCGAGAGGTCGCGTGCGCCTCTGAAGGAACCGTCTCCGCCGATAACGACAAGACCGCCTATACCTGATTTTTTGCATATATCAACGGCCTTTTGAAGAGAATCCTCTTGTTTGAACGCTAAACAACGCGCGGTATAAAGAAAAGTTCCGCCGCATTGGATGATATCGGAAACGTTTGTCAAATTCAGTTCTACCATGTCGCGATCCAGCAGACCTTTGTAACCTTGTCTTATACCGAATACACGCATATTGTTTTTGATTGCAGTCCGTACTACCGCACGAACCGCGGCATTCATTCCGGGAGCATCTCCTCCGCTTGTGAGAACACCTATGGATCTAACGCTTTCGCTCATAATCAAGCCTCCGTACTTGTTGATTTTGAAATACACACAGTAGATTATAAAACATTGTTACATGGCAAACAATGTAAATAAGTCTTATTTTATGGATTTATGTTACAATAATGACGTTTTTTGGGGATAATTGGCGTTTTAATTCCGAAATTAAGGTCGGAGAAAGGTCTGCGAAAAGGTATTTTGGAGCCGCAACCATTTTGCCGGTGTCTTCAAAACGTATGTACACCGGGGTCGTACCGGACAAAACGGAAAGTAAACTTTGGATACGTTCGAATTCCCGGCTTTGTGCGGAAGGGATTTTGAGATAAAGTCCCGGAGGAGCGGATTTCACGGGTTGAGGAGGCGCCTTCGGAGAAAAATCAGGTCTTAGTTTTTTGAAATTTTCCGCGGGTACGATCTGTTCGCAGATAATTTTCGGAACCTCTTCGTCTTTTGCGGAAATTTTACCTATCATCGCGATAGTCTGACCGGGTTCGGTGAACGAGGAACATTCGAAATATAATTTCGGGAAAATGATCGCTTCGATAGAACCGGATTTATCTTCGAGATTGACAAAAGCCATAGTTTCTCCGCTTTTGACGGTTTTCACGCTTTTGGACAAAATAACGGCTAAAAGGCAGACTTTTTTTCCGTCTTCCACAGAGGAGGATTCATCGCCTATTATATCGCGTATACTGTCGGGGGACAGTTCCTTTGAAATATTCGAATAAGAGTCGAGCGGGTGGCCGGAAAGATACAGTCCGGTGGTATCTTTTTCCATAGTGAGCAGTTCGGAGAGGGAATATTCTTCGGCGAAACGGAACTTGAACGAATTTTGCTCAGAGCCGCCCAGATCGGAAAAGAGGTTGAGCTGACCGGAAATATTGTTTTTACGTTCAGTCTCGAGGTTGGATATGAGCTCCTCGTATCCGAGCATCATAGTGCGGCGGTTCATACCGAACGCATCCAGCGCGCCGCTTTTGATAAGCGCTTCAAGGGTGCGTTTGTTGAGCTCTTTACCGAGCATCCTTTCGCAGAAATCCTGGAAAGAAACGAACGGAGAAACGGCTCTTTCGGAAATGATCGCGTCTATGAACCCACGCCCTAAATTTTTCACGGCCAAAAGACCGAATCGTATACTTTTTCCTTCGGGAGTAAATTCGCCGTAGCTGTCGTTTACTGTGGGCGGCAATGTTTTTATACCGAGTTTTTGACATTCGGCGATATAGTCGGTAACTTTTGATGAGTTATCGAGAACGCTCGTTAAAAGAGCCGCCATATATTCGAGCGGATAATAAGCTTTGAGGTAGGCGGTGCGGTAAGCGAGCATCGCGTATGCGGCGGCGTGAGCTTTGTTGAAGGCATAGGAAGCAAACGAACTCATATCGTTGAAAATATCGTTTGCGATCTCTTCGCTGACTCCGTTTGCGACCGCGCCGACGCAGGCAACGGAACCGTCGGGATTTTTTGCGCCGTGGATAAAGCTGTCGCGTTCTTTTTCCATAACGTCGGCTTTTTTCTTTGCCATGGCGCGTCTGACGAGATCGGAGCGCCCGTAGGAAAATCCGGCGAGCTCACGGCATATCTGCATGACCTGTTCCTGATAAACTATACATCCGTAAGTAACGTCGAGAATATTTTTGAGCAGCGGATGTTTATATGAAATTTTGGACGGATTATGTCTGTTGGAAATATACTTATCTATTGAATCCATCGGTCCGGGACGGTAAAGGGATATAACGGCGATAAGGTCCTCGATCGATTCGGGTTTAAGTCCGGAAAGAACGTTTTTCATACCTGACGACTCGAACTGGAAAACGCCCTGCGTAAGTCCCTGAGAGAGCATATCGAAAACTTTTTTGTCGTTTTCGGGTACGTTGTCGATCGAAAAATCGGGGACGTGTTTTCTTATCATTTTTTCGGCGTCGGAAATAACGGTGAGGTTACGCAATCCCAAGAAATCCATTTTCAAAAGGCCGAGCTCTTCGATAGTCGTCATCGGGAACTGAGTTACGATGGAATCGCCGTTCTTTTGAACGGGCACGTAGCTGTCGACGGGATTTTTTGCGATAACGACGGCAGCGGCGTGAGTCGAAGCGTGCCGCGGCATACCCTCGAGCTTTTTCGAAGTTTCTATGAGCTCTCTGACGGAAGGATCGGAATTATAAAGCTCTTTAAGTTCGGGAGAGACTTCGAGGGCATGAGATATAGTCATATGGAGTTCCATAGGTATAAGTTTTGCGATCCTGTCGACGGACTGATAGGGGAGAGCCATAACTCTTCCGACGTCTCTTATTGCGGCTCTTGCGGCCATGGTTCCGAAGGTAATGATCTGAGCGACTCTGTCGGAACCGTAACGTCTGATAACGTAGTCGATGACTTCGCTTCTGCGTTCATAGCAAAAATCCACGTCGAAGTCGGGCATACTTATTCTTTCGGGGTTGAGAAAACGCTCGAAAAGAAGGTTATATTTGATAGGATCGATGTCGGTGATACCTATACAGTAAGCGGCGAGACTCGCGGCACCGGAGCCTCTTCCGGGACCGACGGGTATACCCTGACTTTTAGCGTAATGTATAAAATCATATACGATGAGATAATAGTCGACGTATCCCATTTTCGTGATTATTTCAAGCTCATAGTTAAGGCGGCCGACGAGATTTTGGGACGGATTTTCTCCGTACCTGCGAATAAGGCCTTCGAAGCAGAGATCACGGAGATATGTAGGGTTGTCCACGTCTTGACCGGATTCGAAAAACGGTATCTTATAGACGCCGAATTCAAATTCGACGCTGCAGCGGTCCGCAATAGTCTGCGTTATATCTATTGCTTCCGGGTGAGCGGAAAAGAGCGTTCTCATTTCGTCTTCGCTCTTCATATAGAACTCGTCGGTGAGGAATTCCATATCGTTGTCTTCGTCGAGAGTATGTCCGGTCTGGATACAGATAAGAGCTTTCTGTACCTTGCTGTCCTCTTTTGAGATATAATGGCAGTCGTTTGTTGCGACGAGAGGTATTCCGGTTTCCTCGGATAATTTATAAAGCAGAGGAAGGATTTTGAGCTGCTCGGGTATTGAGTGATTTTGAACTTCGATATAAAAATTGTCTTTACCGAAGATATTTAGGTAATCGAGAGCAACGGTTTTAGCGGAATCGTAGTCTCCGGAGAGGAGCAAGCGCGGGATCTCGCCGGAAAGACACGCGGAAAGAGCGATAAGTCCGCCGCTGTGCTTTTTCAAAAGTTCTTTGTCAACGCGAGGTTTTGAGTAAAAGCCCTCGGTGAAGCCGGCGGATACAAGCTTTATCAGATTTTGATATCCCTCGTTGTTTTGGCATAAAAGAACGAGGTGATGGGAGTAATCGAGCTGATGGACTTTATCGAATCTCGATCTTGAAGCGACGTAGACTTCACAGCCGATTATAGGTTTTAAGCCTGATTTTTTTGCTTGTTTATAGAAATCGACGACGCCGTACATAACTCCGTGGTCGGTTATGGCGACGGCGGACTGTCCCATTGATTTTGCCGCTTCGAACAGGTTTTGTATTCTGCAGGCACCGTCAAGGAGACTGTATTCGGTATGAAGATGAAGGTGAACAAAGCTCAAACGGGATTACTCCTTTCTGAAATCATTTCAAGCTTTCGGCGGCGGCGGAGATCCTTTTCAATCTATGTGCGACCCCGGAGCGTGAAAGAGGGGGATCGAGTGCTTCGCCGAGATCTCTTATAGACATTTCGGGATTGTTATAACGAAGCAGTGCGAGTTCTCTCAGATCTTCGCTGAGATATTCGATACTGCGTTTTTCCAATATCAGCGCGATATCCTTGTTTATGGCGACGGCGGCGTTTACGACCTTTGAGATATTCGCCGTTTCACAGTTGGTAACGCGGTTGATCTTGTTGCGGACGTTTTTGACGACCTTTATTTCCATAAGCTGAAGTGAAGATTTCACGGCTCCGCAGTAAGTAAGAAGGTCTTCGACGGCGGAGCTTTCTTTGTAGTATAAAATAAACGATTTTTGTCTTACTGACGAAAGAGGCGGGTATATCTGTTCTCCGAGCAACTTCATAAGATCGAGAGAAAGTTTCATAAACGGAGTGGAAAATTCGAGGCGATAAAGTTTGTTTGGATCGGAAACGGTACCGCAGGCGAGAAATACGCCTCTGACAAAGAAAGGAAAGGTATCTTCGGAAAGGTTGTCATAAGCGATTCTGCGTTCGGGGGAGTTTTTTTTATGTTTAAAAAATCTGAACAGTTTTTCGGAAGAATCGGGAAAGGTGAGTTCAAACAATTTTTTCGAACTGCTGTTAAGTTCTCTGACGACTGAAATTTTCTCGCCGAGCAGTTTGTTTGCACATTTTGCAACGTAGCCGAGAGTCTGAGACGTTTCGGAGGTCGCGGAAATTTTTTCAAAAGAAAAATCTTTTGAAAAGAGAAGGAACCCGTAAACGAAGGCGTGAAGAGCTTCGGGGGAAGTGATATTAAGTTCGCAAAGTTTTGTTTTAACAGAAGAGGAAAAAGACATAGAAGGACCCTCCCGTCGAAAATTCATACTGTGTTTTTAAGGATATCTCTGTGGTTGATGACCGTTTTTATACGTTGTTCTCTTATGTGGGCGGCGAGTTTTTCGGCAAAAGCGACCGAGCGGTGTTTGCCGCCGGTACAGCCGATCGCGATCGTGAGCTGACCTTTTCCCTCGTCGATATAAAACGGGATAAGGTAGTCGATGAAATCGGTGAGTCGTTTAAGTAGTTCTTTTGACTGTTCCCATTTGAAAACGTATTCGACAACTTCTTTGTCGAGGCCGTTTTTTTCTTTGAGTTCCTTTAAATAAAACGGGTTCGGCAGATATCTGACGTCAAACACGAGGTCGGCGTCTTCGGGGATACCGTATTTATAACCGAAAGAAGTGCAGGTAGTTATAAAGTTTGAAGACGAGGAGTCGGAAAACGTATCTTTGAGGCGTTCCATCAGTTGTTTTGAAGAGAGGAGTGAGGTGTCGAAAACGATATCGGAGTGTTCTCTTACCGATTTTAAAAGCTCTCGTTCTCTTTTGACCGCGTCCGCGAGGGAACTCACGGGATCTTCGTCTGAAAGCAGCGGATGCTTTCTGCGGGTCTCTTTGTATCTTTTTATCAGGACGCTGTCGCTTGCGTCGAGAAATACGGTTTTGCATTTAAGACCTACGGAGCGCAGTTTGTCGGAGATATTTTCAATTTCGACGACGGATTTTCCGCCTCGGATATCGGTTACTATTGCGAGTTTTGATATAGCTCCGCCGGACTGCATGCAAAATTCCGCGAATTTTTCAACGAATTTCGGCGGAACGTTTTCAATACAGTAATATCCGATATCTTCAAGAGCGTTTGCGGCAATAGATTTTCCGGATCCGGAAAGACCCGTAAGAATGATAACGTCCATAATTCCCCAGTCCTTTTATATTTTTTTGATTTCACATTCAAGAGTAACGCCTGAAGTTTCAAAAACTTTTTTCTTGATAAGATCGATAAGTCTTTCGACGTCTTCACAGGTAGCGTCGCCGCGGTTGATAATAAATCCGGCGTGTTTTCTGCTGACCTCGGCGCCTCCGACTGAAACACCCTTTAGACCGGCGGCTTCGATGAGAGCGCCGGCAAAATGACCTTCCGGGCGTTTGAAAACGCTTCCCGCGCTCGGGTATTCGAGCGGTTGTTTAGAGCGGCGGCGATCCATATAATCGTCCATAAGCGCTTTAATAGTTTTCGGATCTCCGGGAGTGAGTTTGAAATCGACCGATACTATGCATGCATTTATCTCTGAATAGATACTGCGGCGGTAACCGAGAGCCATTTCGTTTTTTTCGAGAGTGATTTTTTCGCCTCGTTCGTTTATATGGTCGGCTTTCAGGACGACGTCTTTTATTTCGCCGCCGTAAGCGCCTGCGTTCATAAAAAGAGCACCTCCGACTGAGCCGGGGATACCGTAGGCGAATTCGAGCCCGGAAAGAGAATTTTTCATAGCTAACAAGGAAACGGCGGAAAGAGAGGCTCCGGCGAGACAGGATACCGTGCCGTCCTGATTCACGCTGCACCTGGACATTTCGGAAGACAGCAATATAACGAC
>JAGAEK010000179.1 GCA_017828835.1 Oscillospiraceae bacterium
GAGGATATCGTTGCAGTAGGCGTCGGTTTCGATCATTTTTTCAAGACCTCTGATCTGTCCTTCGATCCTCTTCAAGCGGTTCATAAGAGTCGATTTCTGTTTTGCGGAACGGTTCGTTTTCTTTTCACAGTCACATGCGTATCCGTTTATAATGATACCCCCTCGCTTTTGTTTTTATAATTAAAATATATACTGGGGGGGAGTATTTGTCAAGAGAAAAATCGGAACAAAATACTTTGTTTTTGTTGACTAACTTCAAAAATGATAGTAATATATAAAACGGTGAAAGAGAGTGGTATTTTGGACAGAAAAAAATATGTCGGTTTTATTTTTCTGATATTATGTTTTTTCACGTATTTGTCATCCTACTTACTGAGGACGAATATTTCGCGAGAGCTCGGAAATATAGGAGAAGAGCTGAATATAGGGTCCGATAAACTCGGCGTTTTCGGCAGCGGATTTTTCATAGTATACGCTATTGGACAGTTTATATCGGGGATCGTAGGAGATAGGACGAAGGAATACAGACATTTGGCTATTACGATATTCAGCTGTGCGGCGTTGAATTTCGGAATGACGGTAGTCGGCGGATACGTTCCGATGGTGGTTATATGGATCGCCAACGGATTTGCGGAATCCATGGTCTGGGGAGTACTTTTGCGCACGCTTCTGAAGCATATTATAGACGACGTAAAACTGAGGTCGTATGCGTCGTTAATTATGGCGTTGGGAGGACCTATAGGATATCTGCTTTCGTGGTCTGTTATCAGTCCCGCTTTATCGGGATATGGATGGAGAGCGTCGTTTATTTTCCCGGCGGTTGCAGCTGTGCCGGTAATAATCGCGTGGTTCGTGCTTTATTTGAGAAAGGCAAGGCACAAGGAAGAAAAAAAGAGTGAAACACAAACCCGTTCTCTGAAAGAAATGCTGCAGGTAGCAAAAAGAGAAAAACTTGCAAAATATGCGGTGGTTTGTGTTTTTGAAGGAATGATAAGGGACAGCGTCGTGTTCTGGGCGCCGATACTGATCGGACGGATATTCGTTAAGGATTCGTCGCTTACTCTGACGATAATACCTTTATCGATGATAGTCGGGCAAATCATAGCGCGTACCGTCGGTACGAAAGCCAAAAACAATTTCATAAGATCGCTTAGTTTGATCATGCTTGGGATCGTTATATCATCGGTAGCTATGATTTTACTTAAAAACGCGATCGTTTCGGCGATAATAATGGGCATTGATATCATACTTACTCAAACTATATCGAGCTCTATGACGGTAGTGGTACCGATCGCTTACGTAAAAGAGAACATGACGGCGTTTGTTGCGGGCTTTATGGATGCGTCGCATTATTTGGGTGCGGCAATAGCTTCGTTCGGGCTCGGAGTCGTTTTGACCGGAGATAACTGGGAGCCGGCGGTCTTGGTATGGCTTTTGACCAGTGTTGCGGGACTGATTTATTGCCTGACGGTATTGCCTGAAAGGAGAGGGGAAAAGAACGATGGAGATCAGGACGATAATAGAGCTGCTCGACAGAAGAAGTTTGCCTAACGTAGTCGGGACTTTGAGCTTTTCTCCGGAAAAGGTGATATATATTGCCGACGACAGAAATGAAGACAGAGAAAAGGAAAAGAGAACGGAAATATTTTTCGGCAGCAAAGGTATAAAAGTATCTTCGGAATGGATATTCGTAGATATGTCGGACTATAAAAAGGTATATAAAGTCATACAAGAAGCGGTCGAAAGAAACGATTCTGTTGCGATAGAGGTGACAGGCGGAAGAGCATACAGCTATATCGCGGCGGGAAACGTATGCAGAGAAAAAGGAATACCGGCGATTTATTATAATTTCAGGAGGAACAAATTTTACGACGTTTTTACCGGGAAAAAGCTTTTGGGAAATGCGGTTTCTTTAAATATTGAAGATATGGTTTTGCTTAGCGGAGGTAAAGTCAGGTCGAACAAACATTTTTCGCCATCCGACGCTGACGAGACAATGGAAAAAGTTATCAAAGTCATAGGCGGAGAATATTTCAGAAACAGTGAAAATTGGAGTAAATTTGTTACGTATATGCAAAAATCCGTAAAATATTACGGAGAGCAGTATTTATCGGGACTTACTTTCGAGTCGCCGCTTACGATAACTCAAAACGGGGTGAAATATAATTATCCGCGAGGTATGATGAACCGTTTGGCGACGGCGGGAGCGTTTGTGGAATACGGTATCGACGAAGAGACAAAAAGCGTGACCTACAGTTTTGCGTCCCGTAAAATGAAACAGCTTCTGACTGCTTACGGGGACTGGCTTGAGATGTATACGTTTACGGCGGCGAAAAAGGCGGGAGCGTTTGACGACGCACAGGTCAGTCTGGAGATAGATTGGAACGGGATCATCGGAGAAGAGGGAGACGTTTATAACGAGATAGACGGCGTTTATCTGAAAGGAGTCAGGGCTCTTTTCGTATCGAATAAACTTTCGGGAGATTTGCGTACGGACGATATTTATGAGATAAAAATACAGGCGGATCGGTTGGGAGACGGACTTGCCGTACCGGTCATAATCACGGGTGAAAACGTCAAAGAGAGGTCGATAGTTGCATATAACAGGGCGAAAGAGCTCGGAGTAAGAGTGATAGACGGCGACATATTGAGAGAGGTCGGACATACCGGACTCGGCAGAAAGCTGAAAGAAATGATCGAAGAATATTTTTAAAAAATTTCTCATAAGGTTTTATTTGATAATACGGGTGTCAAAAATAAACGTTAAAGGAGAAATGGAAGATGCTGCAGAGACTGAGGCTGATGATACAGAGATTTGCTTACGGCAGGTACGGAAACGATAAGCTGAATATCCTTATGTTCATCGTTGCGCTTGCATTTTATATAATGTCGTTGATTTTTGCCCGGGGAATATTTGCGCTGATAGGCTTTGTAATTTTGATTTTATGTTATTTCAGGATGTTTTCGAAGAACTGTCAAAAACGCAGAGAAGAGCTTGAAAAATATTTGAAAATAAGAACGAAAATAAAGATGTGGTTTAAGCTTCAGAAGGACAAATGGCGTGACAGAAAGACGCATAAATACTTCAAATGCGAAAATTGCGGGAAGGTTTTGAGAGTTCCGAAAGGAAGAGGAAAGATAGCGGTAACCTGTCCTGGATGTAAACATGAAACGGTAAAATTCGTGTGATTATAAAGAAAGGTGTTGTTGGGGAATGTCAAAATACAGGATCGGTGTAATAGGACTCGGAGGACGCGGATTTTGCAATATAGAAGGGGTATTGACCGAGCGTGACGACGTCGTTATCACGGCGGTATGCGACGAATATGAGGATAGATGTAAAAACACGGTCGAATTTTGCAAAAACAAAAAAAATTGGGACGTTGCGTATACGACCGACTGGAAAGAGTTGATCGAGCGCGACGACGTTGAGATAGTGTTTGTGTTTTCGGCATGGGAGAACCATATCCCCGCGGCGATATACTCAATGGAGCACGGGAAAAAAGTCGGGATAGAAGTCGGGGGAGCTTATTCTGTCGAAGATTGTTTTGCGCTGGTCGATACTTACGAAAAGACCGGCATACACTGTATGATGCTTGAAAACTGCTGCTACGACCGCAACGAGATGATGGTCATGAAAATGGTGCGTGAGGGAGTTTTCGGCAGGATCGTACACTGTGAGGGCGGATATCGCCACGATCTCAGGAGCGAGATCTGCATGGGTAACGAGAACCGGCATTACCGTTTGAGAAATTATAAAGAGCGCAACTGTGAAAATTATCCGACGCACGAGCTCGGACCGATATCGAAGATACTCGATATAAACCGCGGCAACAGAATGCTTTATTTGTCATCGGCGGCGTCGGGGGCGTTCGGCTTGAACGATTACGCAAAGAAAAACGAAAACATAGATCCCGCTTTGAGAGATTTCAAGTTCAAGCAGGGCGACATAGTGAAAACGAACATAAAATGTTACGGCGGAGAGCTGATAACGCTCACTCTCGACACGACGCTGCCGAGAAACTATTCGAGAGCTTTTGCGGTTCACGGTACGAACGGATATTTCAGCGAGATCTGCGACGGAGCGTTCATCGAAGGACAGACGAGCGAAGAGTACCATGGCTTTTA
>JAGAEK010000180.1 GCA_017828835.1 Oscillospiraceae bacterium
AAGTAAAAGAAGAGCCGGAAGAGAACAAAGATGACGGAGTTGTAGTCGAAGCACCCACTGCGGATCCTGTTGCTGAAGACAGCAAGCCGCCGAAGCAGCCGGTACAGTCTGACGAAGACAGCGGCTGGATCGATATAATGAATTTGTTTAATTCCAATAAATAAATAAGTATAAGGAAAAAGTTCCCCATCGTGTGTGAACGCGATGGGGAACTGTGTTGACAAATACGGTTATTTTATGTATCATTAGGTTTATTGAAAAGAATTAAAAATGTCCCCGTAGCTCAGCAGGATAGAGCGGTCGCCTCCTAAGCGACAGGCCGTTGGTTCGAATCCAATCGGGGACGCCAGAGCAATCCGGAAACCATAACGGTTTTCGGATTGTTTTTTGTTATACGGATAAAATTTTTGCCGTAATTGATTTTCACACGGCTCATTCTGCGCCGCCGGTTGTTTTTTCGGCATAAGTTTTTGCATAAGGTTTGAAAATGAAAAAATAAAAATAGATTTTGACGTATTCTTGATACGTTGACAGTTGACAAACCGAGATCGAAAGAGTATAATTATTCATGTGAGAAAAGGCAAAGATGTCTTTGAGATGAGATCTCGAAGTGTCTTTGCATATTTTTTGGATAACGGTGCAAAGCGTAGTTGAAATTTTTTATTTTAAAGTCGTTAAAAAATGGAGGTAAAGATATGACAAAGAAAGAACAGATTTACGAAGGAAAGGCGAAAAAAGTTTTTGCAACGGAGGATCCCGAGCTGCTTATCGTTTCCTATAAGGACGATGCTACCGCATTCAACGGACTCAAAAAAGGTACGATCGCGGGCAAAGGTGTTATCAACAACAAAATGAGCAATATGCTCATGCGCCGGCTCGCTAAAGCGGGTATCCCGACTCATTACGTTGAGGAACTGAGCGATCGCGAGACGCTTGTAAAGAAAGTATCAATCGTTCCGTTAGAGGTTATTATAAGAAATATTGCCGCGGGTTCTTTCTCGAAACGCTACGGAGTAAAAGAGGGCTTTGTGTTTGAAAGGCCGACTATTGAGTTTTCTTATAAAAACGACGAATTGGGCGATCCGCTGATAAACGAATATCATGCGTTGGCAATTAAGCTGGCGACGGAAGAAGAGATCGAGACGATCAAGAAATACGCGTTTGCGATCAACGAACAATTAAAGAGTTTTTGGGCGGAATGCGGTGTAACGCTGGTGGATTTCAAGCTTGAGTTCGGCAGACTTTCGGACGGCACTATCATACTTGCGGATGAGATCAGTCCGGACACCTGCAGATTTTGGGACAGTAAAACGGGAGAAAAATTGGACAAAGACAGATTCCGTCGCGATCTCGGCGGAGTGGAAGAGGCTTATGAAGAAGTCATGAAGCGTATACTTGAGCATAAATAGCGGAGGAATGGTTATGTCAAACTGTGCAGTTGTCGGAATCAACTGGGGAGATGAAGGAAAGGGCCGGATGGTCGATTATTTCACGGAGAATTACGATATCGTTGTTCGTTTTCAGGGAGGCGGCAACGCGGGTCATACCGTTATTAACGGACTCGGAAAATTTGCGCTGCATCTTCTTCCGTCCGGAATATTGAGAAGCGGCGTTGTAAACGTTCTCGGTAACGGAGTTGCCGTGGATCCGGAAAATTTATGGATCGAGATGCAGGAGGTCATGTCGAGAGGAGTGGCGATAACGCCTGACAATCTGAAAATCAGCGACCGTGCGTCGATCCTTATCCCGTGGCACCGTGATATGGACGAACTTGAAGAAATGCGCCTCGCCGACAAAAAATACGGTTCGACAAAGCAAGGTATCGCGCCGTTTTATTCGGATAAATATCAGAAAAAGACAATACTCGCCGGCGAACTGTTTTACTCTGAGGAACTTAAGGAACATCTCGCGGATCTTATGGAATGGAAAAATCTGACGCTGACCAAGGTCTACGGAGCGAAACCGTATACTATGGAAAAGCTTGAAAAATGGATCGAAGATTATTGTGACAGGATCAAGCCGTTCATATGCGATACCAGCGCGTTTTTGAAAAATGCGCAGAACAGCGGAAAGAATATTCTTTTCGAAGCGCAGCTCGGATCTCTCAGAGATTTGGATTACGGTATATATCCTTACACGACGTCATCTAACACGACTGCGGCATACGCGCCGATCGGATCGGGATTTCCCGGAGTAAAGATCGATGAAGTGATCGGGGTCGTGAAAGCGTATTCGACCTGTGTCGGAGAAGGACCGTTCGTATGTGAGATGTTCGGGAGCGAAGCTGAAGAACTTCGCAAAAACGGATTTGAGTACGGAGCAAAAACGGGAAGACCCCGCCGGGTCGGACCTATCGATATAGTTGCGACTAAGTACGGCGTCGAGGTCCAGGCGGCAACGGCTATTGCTATCACGAAACTGGACGTGCTGTCGTATATGGATAAAATACCGGTTTGTACGCGGTATATTCAAAACGACAGGATGATCGACCGTTTTCCGTTTCCTGCGGCGCTTAAGAGCGCGAAGCCGGTCATAGAATATTTTGACGGCTGGAAATGCGATATTTCCGGAGTACGCAAATGGGAAGACCTCCCGAAAGAAGCGCGGGAATACGTAACGTTTATAGAAGAGCAGATCTGCTGCCCGATAAAATACGTTTCGGTAGGGCCCGAAAGAGAAAGCATTATTATCAGATAAACAGATAGGAGCGAAAATATGACTGACAAATACGAATCTCCGTTATCGTCCCGTTACGCGTCCGAATATATGCTGAAGCTTTTTTCCTCGGATACAAGATACAGAACGTGGCGCAAACTCTGGGTTTCGCTTGCAAAAGCGGAAAAGGCTCTCGGACTTCCGATCACACAAGAGCAGGTGGACGAGCTTTCCGAACATATTGAAGATATTGATTACGATTGTGTGAGCAAACGTGAAAAAGAAGTACGCCACGACGTTATGGCACACGTTTACGCTTACGGCAAGGTCGCGCCGAAAGCGGCAGGGATAATACATTTGGGAGCCACGAGCTGCTACGTAACGGATAACGCGGATCTTGTGATCTATAAAGACGCTCTGACGTATTTACGTTCGGAGCTTTTGGGTGTTTTGGCGAATCTTTCGGAGTTTGCGCTGAAATATAAAGCTTTGCCGACGCTCGGCTACACGCATTATCAGCCTGCGCAGCTGGTAACGGTCGGCAAGCGCGCGGCGCTTTGGATGCAGGATTTTCTTTCGGATCTTTATGAAATTGATTTTGCGATCAAAAATATAAAGTTTCTCGGATGCCGCGGAACGACCGGTACCGAGGCGAGTTTTGTGGATCTTTTTGAAGGAGATACTTCAAAAATAGATGAGATGAACCGAATTATCGCCGCTGATTTCGGATTTGACGAATGTTTTGACGTAGCGGGGCAGACGTATCCGAGGAAGGTAGACAGCCGTATACTGAACGCGCTTTCATCCGTGGCGCAGAGCTGTTACCGTATGGCGAACGATATCAGACTTTTACAGCATGACCGTCAGGTCGAAGAGCCGTTTGAAAAAAATCAGGTAGGTTCTTCTGCTATGGCATACAAGAGAAATCCGATGCGCAGCGAGCGGATATGTTCGCTTTCGCGCTATCTTATGAGCGATGCGATGAACGCTTCGATGACCGCTTCGGTCCAATGGCTCGAGAGGACGCTTGACGATTCGGCGAACCGTAGGATTTCCTTGCCGGAAGGATTTCTTTGCTGTGACGCAATACTTCGCCTTGCGCAGAACGTGACCGACGGACTTCACGTCAATGAAAAAATCATAGAAAAAGCCGTAAAAGAATATCTGCCGTTTATCGCGACGGAAAATCTTATGATGGAAGCAGTTAAGCGCGGCAAGGACCGTCAGCAGATACACGAGATCATACGCAGATGCTCGATGGAAGCGACGGCGAAGATGAAGCAAGGGTATGATTGCGACTTGCTTTCAAGACTTGCCGATGAAAAGGAATTCGGACTTTCGGAATCCGAGATGAATGAACTTTTGAAACCTGAACTTTATATAGGGAGATGTCCCGAGCAGGTAACGGCGTTTGTTGAAAAGATAACACCGCTTATTTTGGGTGCCGACGGAAGATCGGCGGATATAAATTTGTGATAAAAGCGGGCGGAGGAAAGCTATGGATATACACGAAGAATGCGGAGTGTTCGGAGTTATGGCGCCGGAGATCTGCGACGTTGCGAGCATTTCCTATTACGGATTGTACGCGCTGCAGCACAGAGGACAGGAAAGCTGCGGTATAGTTGTAAACGATGACGGTGTATTTGTTTCTCACAAGGATATGGGACTTGTAAGCGAGGTCTTTAATTCCGATATTTTGTCGAGACTGCCGAAAAGCAATATGGCGGTCGCCCACGTTCGTTACGGAACGACGGGAGGAACTAACCGCAACAACTGTCAGCCGATCGAGGTAAATCACCAGAAGGGCAGAATGGCGTTGGCGCATAACGGAAATCTCAGCAACGCTGCCGAACTGAGAAGCAGACTTGAACTTCACGGAGCTATATTCCACACGACGAGCGACACTGAAACGATCGCTTATATAATCACTAAAGAGAGATTGCGCACGGCTTCGATCGAAGACGCCGTCAGTCAGGCAATGAACACGCTTGACGGTGCGTATTCGCTTGTTTTGATGTCGCCTCAAAAATTGATTTGCGCAAGAGATCCTTATGGATTCCGCCCTTTATGTTACGGCAAAACTGCCGACGGGATGTACGTTATCGCGTCGGAAAGCTGTGCGATAAAAGCGGTCGGAGCCGAGGTGATAAGGGACGTATATCCCGGTGAGATATTGGTGTTCAGTAAAGCGGGCGTTGAGTCGCGCCGCGAACACTGTCAAAAAAAGGATAAAAAGCTTTGCATTTTTGAATATATCTATTTTGCCCGTCCGGATTCGGTGATCGACGGGGTTTCGGTACACGCGTCAAGGATAGCGGCAGGAAAGATACTTGCGAGAACGCATCCGGTCGATGCCGATATAGTTATCGGAGCTCCGGATTCGGGACTTGACGCAGCGCTCGGATTCAGTCAGGAGTCGGGCATACCGTACGGTATAGGGCTCATAAAGAATAAGTATATAGGAAGAACGTTCATATCTCCGGAACAGGGAGCGCGTCTGGACGGAGTTAAGATAAAGCTCTCCGCTCTGGAAGAGAGTTTAAGGGGCAAACGGGTGGTTTTGGTAGACGATTCTATCGTCAGAGGCAATACGATGGGACGGGTCGTGAAACTGATACGCGACGCCGGGACGAAAGAAGTCCACGTTCGGATATCTTCTCCGCCGTTCCTGCATCCGTGTTATTACGGAACGGACATCGATTCCGAAAAACATTTGATCGCCTGCAAGCACAGTATAGATGAGATACGCAAAATAATCGGCGCCGATTCTCTGGGATATCTTCCGGAGGAAGCTTTGGAGCAGCTCGCACGAGGCTGCGGGTTCTGCAGCGCCTGCTTTGACGGAAATTATCCGACGAAGGTGCCTAAGGACACGAGAAAAGACCGATTTGAAAAGCGGTTATCAAGCATCAAAAAATAAAGAGCCGGGTTATTGTTGCAAAAGGAGGCAACAAAGATGAAATTCACGAAAATGCACGGACTTGGCAACGATTATTTATACGTTTACGGGGAAGTTCCCGAAAATATCGCAGAGCTGTCACGAAAACTGTCCGAGCGGCATTTCGGAGCGGGATCCGACGGAATGATCTATATTTCGAAATCATACGTTGCGGATTTTAAGATGCGGATCTTTAACGCGGACGGAAGTGAAGCAAAAATGTGCGGCAACGGAATACGCTGCGTCGGAAAATACGTTTACGACAAGGGCTATACCGATAAAAAGTTTATCAGTGTGGAAACGCTGTCGGGAATAAAATATCTGACGCTTGATGCAGTGGGTGGCAAGGTCAAGACCGTTACAGTTGATATGGGGACTGCGGAAGCGGGTAAGCCGATAACGATAAACGTGGATAACGGTTCGGTAACGCTTATTCCGGTGTCGGTGGGCAATCCCCACGCCGTTATTTTTACGGATGATATAGAAAAGGTACCGCTGACCGTTTTAGGACCGAAGATCGAGCATCACGAAGCGTTTTTAGACGGAGTTAACGTGGAGTTTGTGAAAGTGGAGGCAGCGGATAAACTGCGGATGCGGGTATGGGAGCGCGGAAGCGGCGTTACGATGGCGTGCGGGACCGGTGCCTGCGCTTCGGTTATGGCGGCGATATCGGCGCATTACAGTTATTATAATGAAACGGTCTCGGTCGAGCTTGACGGCGGTACTTTAAAAATAAAGATCGACCCAGACAACAAGGTCCTGATGACGGGACCTGCAGAAACGGTATACGAAGGAGAAACCGATATATGTTAAAGCCGAACAAAAGATACGGAGAACTTAAGGATACGTATTTGTTCAATACTATTTACCGCAAGACGAAAGAATATTCCGATGCAAATCCCGGCAAAAAAGTGTTTCGGATGGGAGTCGGAGACGTATCGCTGCCGCTTTGCGGCGAGGTAATAAAAGCGCTTCACAAAGCAGTCGACGACCAGGCGGACGCCGCAACTTTTCATGGATATATGCCCGAAGTCGGGGACGCCGCGCTGAGACGGGCGATAGAAAGATATTATCGTGATATGGGTGCTGAGGTAAAGGAGAATGAGATTTTCATCTCCAGCGGTGCGTGCGATGATCTCGGTGATATATTGGAACTGTTCGAGCGCGATAATACCGTTATGGTACTTGAACCGGCTTATCCCGAATACGTTGATACCAATATACTTTCCGGCAGAAAGATAGTATATTTGAATTCCGGCGAAGAGAACGGATTTCTGCCGAGACCGGACAGAAAGTTAACTGCGGATATTATTTATATTTGTTCTCCCAACAATCCGACCGGCGCCGCATACGACCGAAAAGGATTGAAGGAGTGGGTGGATTTTGCGAACGAGATCGGCGCTGTGATACTGTTTGACGCGGCTTATGAGATTTTTATCGAAGAAGCGGATGTTCCTCACAGTATTTATGAACTTGACGGAGCCGACAGATGCGCGATAGAGATATGTTCGTTTTCAAAAACGGCTGGATTTACAGGCACTCGTCTCGGGTATACGGTCGTTCCGAAAAATCTTTCGAGAGACGGGATGAATCTGAATGAAATGTGGTCAAGAAACCGCGAAACGAGGACGAACGGGATTTCCTATATACTTCAGAAAGGCGCGTTGGCAATATTCACGCCGGAAGGACAAAAGCAGATACATGAGAATATACGCGTGTATAAAGAGAACGCATCCTATTTTATGGAAGCTCTGGATACGGCGAATATTTGGTACACGGGCGGTAAAAATTCGCCTTATATATGGATGAAATGTCCCGACGGTATGAGCGGATGGGAGTTTTTTGATTATTTGCTTCGTGAAATACAGGTCGTCGGTATACCTGGCGACGGATTTGGAGAATGCGGGAAGGGTTATTTCAGATTCTCGACTTTCGGTGATCCGGAAGAGACGAAAGAAGCGGCGGACCGTTTATGCAAGCTTTTGAAGAAGTGAAGGCGCAGGCAGTTGCCGCGAGTTTGAATTAACCGCGGACAAGGGTTTTGCGAGAGCGGGAAATATTTCAAAATCGGAAAAAAATTTGAAATTGGTATTGACAAAAGTTTCTTTTTTTGGTATAGTTATAAAAAATCCGGAGTGAGGAACATATTATGAAAAAGGTCTGCACGAGACAATCGAAAAAGTTGAAATTTTCAGAGAGTGCGCTTTTTCTCTCGTTTTCGATTCATTCCTTTTCTTATAAATCAGATATTCCTTTTTACAACTGACATTTTCAAAGTGTCAGTTTTTTTATTGCCGAATTTTTTCGGCGAACTGAATATGGTTTTAAAAAAATTAAAATAAATAAAAACGGAGGAAGAAAAAAATGAAACTGACTTACAATGTCCAAGACAAACCCGGTTTAGGAAAAACCATAGTCTTCGCGTTCCAGCAATTATTGGCCATACTTGCGGCAACGATCGCGGTACCGGCAATCGTCGGTAACGGTATGTCGCAGTCGGCGGCGCTGTTCGGAGCCGGAGTCGGAACGCTCGTATACCTGCTCTTCACCAAATTCCGCAGTCCTGTTTTCCTTGGATCGTCCTTTGCGTTCCTCGGATCGATGTTTGCCGCGTTCAGCGGTGCTTACGCGGAATCGGCGCTCGGTCATCTCGGATTGATAATCGGAGCCGTTTTTGCAGGACTTGTTTACGTAGTCATAGCGATAATAGTAAAATGCGTCGGCGTCAAATGGATAAACAAGGTGATGCCCGCGGTCGTTATCGGACCGACAGTCGCGATCATCGGTCTTTCGCTTGCGGGAAACGCAATACGTGATGCGGTCGGAGCATCGGCAGGATTCACGACGTTTGACCAAAGCGCACTTTTAAACGGAAACGGATATATCTTTAATATGTCTCTTAAAGGCTGGATAGCTTTGATCTGTGCGCTGGTAACGTTGATCGTGGTAATAATTTGCTCGGTCTACGGAAAGAAAATGATGAAGATGATACCGTTCATAATCGGTATAGTTGCCGGATACATCGTAGCTGCAATATTCACGGTAATAGGCAACGCCACAGGAAACGCGGCGCTGCAGATCATTGACTTCTCGAAGTTTTCGGCAATGCAGTGGGTACCGGCGTTCACGATCGGAAAAGCGATCAACGGCTTTGAAGCGTTGAAATCAGATCCCTCATACATAGCGACTATAGCGGTGGCTTACGTGCCGGTAGGATTCGTAGTATTCGCGGAGCATCTTGCCGACCATAAGAACCTTTCTTCGATAATCGAAAAAGACCTTCTTGAAGAACCCGGACTTCACAGAACGCTCCTCGGCGACGGTATCGGATCGATGGCGGGCGCGTTCTTCGGCGGATGCCCCAACACGACCTACGGTGAGGCGATCGGATGCGTTGCGATTTCCGGAAACGCGTCGGTAGTAACTTCGGTAGCAACTGCGTTGTTGGCAATAGCGGCGTCGTTCGTAGCACCCTTCACAACCTTCCTTGCAACGATACCCGCGTGCGTCATGGGCGGTGTATGTATCACGCTTTACGGATTTATCGCGGTATCAGGATTGAAGATGCTTCAAAAGGTAGACCTCAATGAAAACAGCAACCTCTTTACGGCGTCTGTGATTCTTATCGCCGGAATAGGCAGTATGGCGTTACAGATCGGAAAAGTCAAACTTACGGCTATCGCCTGTGCGCTTATCCTCGGAATCATCGTAAATCTTATAGTCAAAAAAGCGAGAAAAGCAGAAGAAGATAAATAAAAACCTTCGAAAGAAAGAAGAAATCGAAATGAAAAACGTAACTATTTATGATCATCCGCTTATTCAGCATAAGATATCGGTTTTGCGAAACGTTGAAACGGGAAGCACGAATTTCCGTCGTTTGGTTGAAGAAATAACGATGCTGATGTGTTATGAGTCGATGAGAGATCTGCCTCTTGAAGACGTCGAGGTCGAGACACCTATCGCAAAAACGAAAACAAAAATGGTTGCCGGAGTCAAACTTGCGGTGGTACCGATATTGAGAGCGGGACTCGGCATGGTAAACGGCGTACTTAATCTGGTACCTTCCGCGAGAGTCGGACATATCGGACTTTACCGCGACGAAGAAACGCTCGAACCGCACGAATATTACTGCAAATTGCCGAAGAATATCGAGAGCAGACTTGTGATCGTTACCGATCCGATGCTCGCGACCGGCGGATCTGCGGTAAGCGCGATAAAGCTCATAAAAGATCGCGGCGGAAAACATATCAAATTCATGTGTCTGATAGCCGCGCCCGAAGGGCTCGAAGCGTTGACGAAAGCTCATCCCGACGTTGAGGTCTATTGTGCTCACGTTGACGAGAAACTGAATGAAAACGGATATATCGTACCCGGATTGGGCGACGCTGGAGACAGGATATTCGGTACGAAATAAAATTATTGGCGGACAAAACGAAAAAAAGCTGTAA
>JAGAEK010000181.1 GCA_017828835.1 Oscillospiraceae bacterium
AGCCGTTGACGACGATGTTCAGGTGAAAACGCCGGCAGCTGTCGCTTCATACGAAACTGAATCGGCCAAGAAAAAGCTTATCGACGCGGTACGCGGCAGCGACGCCGAAAAAACCGTCGCCGAAAAAGGCATGAGCACTTTGGAAGCTTCAGTTGTTGACATACAGGGAAGCGAAGAGCAGTTGGATTCCGATGAAGTACAGCTCGAACTTGCACAGCTTGTCGATAAGGCGAAAAAGCCGGTGAAAATAAAGTCAGGAAGCGGAAATACAGAGGAAGAGCGTTCGGAATATGTTTTCCCGCCGATAGATCTGCTCACGAAAAGCGAAGCGGCATCCGAAAAAGATATCGGAGAAGAACTGAAAAACAATGCGGAGAGCCTTGTTGAGACTCTGCGCAGTTTCGGAGTACAGACAAGGATCACTTCGATCTCGCGCGGCCCTACGGTCACGAGATACGAACTTCAGCCGTCTGCCGGAGTTAAAATAAGCAAAATAACGGGACTTGCAGACGATATTGCGCTGAATCTTGCGAGCGCTGGAGTCAGAATAGAGGCGCCGATACCGAATAAGGCGGCGGTCGGAATAGAGGTCCCGAATAAAATCAGAAGTACGGTCGGATTGAGAGAGATCATCGAATCCGAAAGTTTCGAGAAAGAAAGCAGCAAGCTTACCGTCGCGGTGGGGCTGGATATTACCGGAAACGTTATAACGGGAGATCTTGCGAAGATGCCCCACGCGCTTATCGCTGGAACTACCGGTTCGGGTAAATCGGTATGTATGAACAGTTTCATAATGAGCCTTTTATATAAGTCGTCCCCGGACGAAGTGAGACTTATTATGATCGATCCTAAAATGGTTGAGTTCAAAAAGTATGACGGGTTGCCGCATCTTTTGATACCTGTGGTAACAGAACCGAGGAAAGCATCGGGAGCGCTGAATTGGGCTGTGAACGAGATGCTGAACCGTTACAGAACGTTTGCCGATGAAGGCGCAAACGATATAAAATCGTTCAATGCCAAGGCGAAAGAGACAGAAGGGATTGCGCCGATACCGCAGATAGTCATTATAATAGACGAGCTGTCTGATCTGATGATGGCTGCACCGAAGGAAGTCGAGGACTCGATAATGAGACTTGCACAGATGGGACGTGCGGCGGGAATGCATCTGATCATCGCGACGCAGAGACCGTCGGTAAACGTAATAACGGGCGTCATCAAGGCAAATATCCCGACGAGGATAGCGCTTATGCTTTCATCTCAAGTCGATTCGAGAACGATACTTGATGCGGGAGGCGCTGAAAAGCTTTTGGGAAACGGAGATATGCTTTTCCATCCCGCCGGTCTTCCGAAACCGATCAGAGTACAAGGATGTTTTGTTTCGGATTCCGACGTTAAAAAGGTAGTACAGTTCATAAAGGACGAACAATCCGCAAACTATGACGAGAGCGTTATCGACGATATAGACAGCAGAGCGGCGGCAGAGAGTGAAGCCGAGCAGACGGGAGAAGAGAATAGCGACTGCGATCCGATGCTTCCAGCGGCGATAGAATGCGTGATGGAGATAGGGCAGGCGTCGACCTCGATGCTTCAAAGAAAGCTCAAGCTCGGTTATTCGAGAGCCGGCAGACTTATGGACGAAATGGAAGCGAGAGGAATAATCGGACCGTTTGAGGGCAGCAAGCCGAGACAGATATTGATAACCCGTCAGCAGTGGATAGAAATGAAGATGAACAGCGAAAAATAATCGCAAAAAGAGGGACGGTAGAAAGATATGTCGGGATTTCTTCCGATGTCGATGGAAGAGGCAAGAGAGCGGGGCTGGGATGAGATCGATGCTGTTTGCGTAACGGGCGACGCCTACGTTGATCATCCGAGCTTCGGAATTGCAATAATATCGCGTCAGATCGAGGCGTTGGGATATCGTGTCGGAATAATCGCACAGCCCGACGTCAAGGATAAGAACGCCTTTAAGGTATTCGGAAGACCGAAACTCGGATTTTTCATAACGAGCGGAAATATAGATTCGATGGTGTTGAATTATACCGCTGCAAAAAGAAAAAGAAGCGACGACCAGTATTCGCCCGGAGGAATCGGAGGTAAAAGACCGGACAGAGCGCTCACCGTTTTTTGCCGTGCTGCAAGAGAAACTTATCCCGACGTACCGATAATGATCGGCGGACTTGAAGCGTCTTTGAGGAGATTTGCACATTACGATTATTGGGCGGACAAGGTAATGCCGTCCGTTTTGCTCGACAGCGGTGCCGATCTGCTTTCATACGGTATGGGAGAGCATCAGAACGAGGAGATACTCAGGCGGCTTTCTAACGGCGAAAAGCCGGAGACAATGACCGACATAAGAGGTACCTGCTATATTTGCGATTGGAAAGAAATACCCGACAGTATATCTTGCGCGTCGTTCGAAAAAGTGGCGTCGGACAAAACGGCGTACGCGAGAGCAACGAAAATACAGCTCGAAGAGCAGGATCACGTTTACGGGAAGACCGTGGTACAGAAACACGGAGATAAATTATTGGTTCAAAACCCGCCGGCGAAACCTCTTGAAAGAGAAGAACTCGACAAGGTCTACGATATGCCGTTTATGAGGATGTATCACCCGAAATATGAATCGATGGGCGGAGTACCCGCTATAAAAGAGGTCGAGTTTTCGATAACGCATAACCGCGGTTGTTTCGGCGGATGCAATTTTTGTTCGATAACGTCTCATCAGGGAAGATACGTTACTTCAAGAAGCCCGGAATCGGTGGAAAAAGAGGCGATAAAGCTGACAAAAAATCCGAGATTCAAGGGGTATATCCACGACGTCGGAGGCCCTACGGCGAATTTCAGTGCACCTGCCTGTCCGGGACAAAAAAGCAGAGGCGTTTGCAGAGGAAAAAAATGTCTGGCGCCTACTCCGTGTCCGGCGCTGAGAGCGGATCACAGTGAGTATCTAGGAATATTGAGAAAACTGCGCGAGCTTCCGGGAGTGAAAAAGGTTTTCATACGTTCTGGAATAAGATTCGATTATTTATTGTGTGATAAAGACGAGAGCTTTTTTAAAGAGCTTGTGGAACATCATATAAGCGGTCAGCTGAAGGTAGCGCCGGAGCACTGCGCGCCGAAGACGCTGGATCTTATGGGGAAACCGCATATAGAAACGTATAATAAGTTTGCAAAAAGATTTTACGAGCTTACGAAATCGGTCGGTAAAGAGCAATATCTGGTTCCTTATATGATCTCGTCGCATCCGGGAAGCGAATTGAAGGATGCCGTGAGACTTGCTGAATACATGAAAAAGAACAGGATACGTCCGGAACAGGTACAGGATTTTTATCCGACTCCGATGACTGCGTCGACTTGTATGTATTACACCGGGATCGATCCGGAGACGATGAAGCCGGTATACGTTGCGAGATCTCCGGAAGAAAAGGCTATGCAGAGGGCGCTTTTGCAGTATTACAAACCGGAGAATCGGGAAATAGTAACGAAAGCGCTGAAACTTACTGGGAGAACTGATCTTATAGGTACTGGAAGCGGATGTCTTGTCGCGCCGGACACAAGAAGGATCACATATAGCAGAAACAGTCAGCAGCGTAGTTTGAATTATGAAAAACGCGTGAATGCGGCAAAATTTACGGCAAAAGGGCAAAAAGCAGATGGCAAAAAGAAAAAATAAAGGGAAAAACATAATATGGTTTTTGCTTGCGGTCGCGGTTTTATACATATTAAAAAGCGGTTGGCTCGATAATATTTTCAAAATATCGGGGCTTAAAGAAGGAGTCGTAACGGACGCGCCGCTTTCGATCCACGTGATCGACGTCGGACAGGGAGAAAGCATACTGATCAAAGGCCCGGAGAAAAATATGCTTATAGACGCGGGAGAAAGCGGAAACGGGCTTAAAATATGCAATTATCTGAAGTCGCAAGAGGTGGATAAGATCGACTATTTGGTTGCAACTCATCCTCATTCCGACCATATCGGAAGTATGGACTACATTATTTCGAGACGCGATATCGATATCGGAAAGATCGTTATGGGAAAACTGCATGAGTCGGTAACGCCGACAAGCCCGGCATACCAGAACTTTTTGAATGCGGTAAAAAATAAAAATATGAAAATCAAAATAACCGGCAGCGGAGACGAATATGACCTCGGAGACGGGTGTGTCGTAAAGGTTTTGGGACCGACCGAGCCGGTTGAAGATTTGAACGAAAATTCTCTTGTGATGAAATTGACTTATAAAGATTTTTCCATGTTGTTCGGCGGGGACGCAGGAACAGAGGCGGAAAACAAAATGATTTCGGAAGGAATAGACGTTTCGGCGGACGTAATGACGGCGGCACATCACGGAAGCAGCAGTTCGACGTCGGCGAATTATCTGAAAAAAGTAAATCCGGAATATGCGGTTATTTCCTGCGGAGTCGACAATGCCTATGGACATCCTCACGACAAAACGCTGCAGAGACTTGCGAAAAACAACGTGAAAGTTTACAGGACCGATCTGGACGGAACGGTCGTCATTGCAACTGACGGACAGACTGTTGAATTTAAAATAAGCGGAAAGAAGTAGGAGAGAAGATAAAATGAAAGAAAGAAAATATACGGTCGACAGGATAGAAGACGGGATCGCAACACTTATAGATGAAAACGGAAAGATAAGGAATATACGTATAAAATTATTGCCGCTGGGTACGGAAGAGACCGATTGCGTTAATTATTCTTGCGGAAAGTATTATCTTGATGAAGAGCGAAAAAACAAGCTGCAGCAAGAAATAAAGCAATTAGAGCAAGAACTTTTTGAGTAATCGTTTTAAAGGAAGGATTTTTGAGATGACGAGAAGTGAGATAAGTCCGGAGATTAAAAAGGAATATGAAGAATTTGTGAGCGGGCATAAAAACGGAGGATTTATGCAGACGCTGAACTGGGGAGAACTGAAAAAATGCAACGGTTGGGATTATGAAGTTGTCATATCCCGCGGAAACGACGGAAAAATAAAGGGTACTATGCTGTTGCTCATCAGAAAGACTCCGGTTATAAACAGCGCCTACGTATACGCTCCGAGAGGACCCGTTTGTGATTTTGACGATATTGAAACTCTGGAGGATCTGTTTTGCAAGGCGGCCG
>JAGAEK010000182.1 GCA_017828835.1 Oscillospiraceae bacterium
AGGAATACGGTATCGCGGAAGTAAAAGCTGTTGCGAATCTTGCGCGGCTTGAGTTTTCCGATGAAGAAATGGAAGGACTTCGGGAAGAAATGAACCGTATAATAGCGTTTGCGGATAAGCTCGGAAATATTGACACGACGGGCGTGGAAGCGACGGCTCATATAGTTTTGATGAAGAATGTTTTTCGGGACGACGTAGTTGAGAAAGAATTCAGTTCAGACGAGCTTTTGGCGGCAGCTGCCGAAAAAGAAGACGGATATATCGTCGTACCTAACGTGGTCGAGGAATGAAAGGAGATCGGAATATGTCGGAATTAACTGAAAAAACGGTTTACGAGCATGCCGAAGCTCTCAGAAAAAAAGAATATTCCTCGGTTCAGCTGACGCAGGCGTATCTTGATCAAATTGAAGCTGAAGATAAAACCGTCGGTGCATACCTGACCGTAACTGCGGAAAAAGCACTTGAAAGTGCAAAGGCGTTTGATGAAGGGAAATATTCCGGAAGCGATTCTCCTTTGGCGGGTATTCCCTGCGGAATAAAAGATAATATGTGTACCAAAGGAATAAAAACCACCTGTGCGTCAAAAATGCTCGGCAACTACGTTCCGCCTTACAGCGCGTACGCAGTAGAAAAACTTGAAAAAGCGGGCGCGGTCATATTGGGTAAGATGAATATGGACGAATTCGCGATGGGTTCCACTACCGAAAACTCCGCGTTCAAAATTTGCCGTAACCCTCTGGATATCAACAGAGTTCCGGGCGGGTCTTCGGGCGGATCCGCGGCGGCAGTTGCCGCAAAAGAGGCCGCATATACCCTCGGTTCCGACACGGGCGGCTCGATACGTCAGCCGGCGTCGTTCTGCGGAGTCGTCGGAATGAAACCGACTTACGGCAGCGTTTCGAGGTACGGGCTGATCGCTTTTGCGTCTTCTCTTGATCAGATCGGACCTTTAAGCAGAACGGTGCTTGACAATGCGCTGATTTTGAATGTGATAGTCGGGCATGACAAAAAAGACGCGACTTCGATAATGCGTGATTATCCGGATTTTACCGTTGACATCAAAAAAGGCGTCAAGGGAATGAAAATCGGTATTCCGAAGCAGTTTTTCGGAGACGGGATCGCCGATGACGTGAAAAAGGCCGTATTAGATGCGGCTGACACCTATTGTAAATTGGGATCAGAACTTGTCGATGTTTCAATGCCGTCGCTGGATTACGCGTTGGCGGCTTACTACGTCATATCTTCGGCGGAGGCGTCCTCGAATCTTGCGAGATTCGACGGTATCCGCTACGGTTACAGATGCGATGAATATGAAAATATCGACGAGCTATACAAAAAGAGCCGCAGCGAAGGCTTCGGCGCCGAAGTTAAAAGAAGGATCATGCTCGGAACCTTTGCGCTTTCCTCCGGCTACTACGACGCTTACTATAAAAAGGCGCTTCAGGTCAGGAGCCTTGTCAGAAAAGATTTTGACGATGCTTTTGAAAAATGTGATTTTATAATATCTCCCGTTGCGCCGACGGTGGCGTATAAGATCGGGGAAAAATCCGGCGATTCGTTACAGATGTATATGGGCGACATTTGCAGTGTGCCGATAAATATAGCCGGTGTTCCCGCGCTTTCACTTCCCTGCGGAACGGGTGAGGGCGGTATGCCTGTCGGTATGCAGCTTATCGGTCCCGAATTCAGCGAGGGATTGTTATACCGTGCGGGATTTGCCTTTGAAAATGCGGGAAAGTGAGGGGTGGACATTGAAAATGATAAAAGATTACGAAATGGTAATAGGGCTTGAGGTCCACGTTGAACTCAAAACCGAAACGAAAATATTCTGTTCATGCTCGACGGCATACGGAGCCGCCCCGAACACACACGTCTGTCCCGTTTGTATGGGACTTCCTGGAGTACTTCCGGTGCTGAACGGAAAAGTTGTCGAATATGCCGTGAAAGCGGGTCTTGCGACAAACTGCAAAATTGCGAACTATTCAAAACAGGACAGAAAAAATTATTTTTATCCCGACCTTCCGAAAGCTTATCAGATAAGCCAATACGATATTCCGTTATGTAAAGACGGATATATAACGATCAAAACGTCGGAGGGTACGAAAAACATCGGAATAACGCGTATCCATATCGAAGAAGATGCAGGAAAACTGATCCATGACTTCAGATACGGAACGATGATCGATTGCAATCGCTGCGGGATACCGCTTATCGAGATCGTTTCAGAACCGGATATACGCTCGTCAGAAGAAGCGAACGCTTATCTTGAAAAACTGCGCTCGATAATTCTCTACACCGGGATCTCGGATTGCAAAAACAACGAGGGAGCTTTTCGCTGCGACGTAAACCTTTCGGTCCGCAAAAAAGGACAGGAAAAGTTCGGTACCCGTACCGAAATGAAAAACATCAACTCGTTCCATTACGTCGTTCAGGCTATCGAATATGAATACAGACGGCAGATAGACGTGCTGGAAGCCGGTGAAGAGGTCGTACAGGAGACGAGAAAATTCGATCAGGACAGCGGAAAAACTTATGCGATGAGAACAAAAGAAAATGCAAACGATTACCGCTATTTCCCGGATCCGGATCTGCCGCCGATCGAGCTGACACCGGAAGATATCGAAAAAATCAAGAGCGAGATCGGGGAGATGCCCGATGCAAAAAAACTAAAATTTACAACGACCTTCGGACTTTCGGAAAGTGACAGCGACATGATACTTTCCGATCCGAATATTGCAAAATACTTTGAAGAGGTCGTGAAAAATACTTCTTACTTCAAAATCGCTGCAAATGTTCTGATCGCCGACGTGATGCGGATGAACAAGGACGAGTTCGTTTGTCCGGTAGCGCCTGAAAATATGGCGAAACTCGTTACGCTGTTCGGAGAACAGGTCATAAACTCTTCTACCGTCAAAAAGCTTTTGAAAAGAATGTGGGAAGAGGACTTCGATCCTGCGCTCGTCGTTGAGAAAGAAGGGCTTGCACAAATAAACGACCGCGAAATACTGTCGGCGGTCGTCGAAGACGTTTTGAAGGCAAACGAAAAACTCGTGAACGATTATCACAGAGGAAAAGAAAAGGCGTTCGAAGCGCTTATCGGCAACGCTATGGGACGTACGGGAGGAAAAGCGAATCCCGTTATTATAACAGAGATACTTAAAGACAAGATAAATCAATAGGGGAAAAAGGTGGACAGCGTGGATAAGATTCTCGTTTTGGATTTCGGCGGACAATATAACCAGCTTATTGCGCGGAGAGTAAGGGCGGAGCAGGTGTATGCCGAAATAAAACCTTATAACAAAATCACGCCGGAGGAGATCAAAGAAACAGGATATAAAGGTATAATTTTTACCGGCGGACCGAACAGCGTTTACGATAAAGAGTCGCCTCATTATGATCCCGCCGTATTAAATTTGGGAATACCGATACTCGGGATATGCTATGGCGAACAGCTTATGGCTTATATGGCGGGAGGCGAGATCGCACCGGCGGAAAACGGCAGTGAATACGGAAAAACCGCGGTATTTACCGAGAAAAACGTACTGTTTGAAGGAGTGCCCGAAGAGAGCGTCTGTTGGATGAGCCATACGGATTACGTTAAAAAACTGCCGGAGGGATTTATTGCCTCTGCACACACCGAAAAATGTCCCAGCGCCGCTATATGCGACGAAAAACGCAAGCTTTACGGCGTGCAGTTCCACCCTGAGGTCACTCATACCGTTTACGGAAAACAGATCCTTCACAACTTTGTTTTTTCGGTATGCGGGTGCAAAGCTGAATGGAAGATGGAGAACTTTGTTGAAAGTTCGGTGGAAAAATATAAAAACGAGCTTGCCGGGAAAAAAGTTTTGCTTGCTCTGTCGGGCGGAGTCGATTCATCGGTCGCCGCTGTGCTTTTGCATAAGGCGATCGGAAAAAATCTCACCTGCGTATTTGTGGATCACGGGTTGCTGAGAAAAGGCGAAGGCGATTTCGTTGAACACACGTTCGGCAAACAGTTCGGTATCAATCTTATAAGGGTCAACGCCGAGGAACGGTTCCTTTCAAAACTGAAGGGTGTTACCGAGCCGGAAAAGAAACGCAAGATCATCGGAGAAGAGTTTATAAGGGTGTTTGAAGACGTTGCAAAAAAGCTCGGGAAAACGGACGTGCTTGCGCAGGGCACTATATATCCGGACGTGATCGAAAGCGGTAAGGGAGATTCCGCGGTTATAAAGAGCCACCATAACGTAGGCGGACTTCCGGACGTTATCGCATTTGATAAAATCGTTGAGCCGCTTAGAGATCTGTTTAAAGACGAGGTCAGGAAAACCGGAACACAGCTCGGTATCCCGAGCGAGCTGGTATGGCGCCAGCCGTTCCCGGGACCGGGACTTGCGGTGCGGGTCATCGGAGAGATCACAAAGGAAAAGCTGGAGCTTTTGCGTGAAGCTGATGCGATTTTCCGAGAAGAGGTCGCAAAATCACAGCTTGAAAACAACCCGAATCAATATTTTGCCGTGTTGACGGATCTTCGCTCGGTCGGAGTTATGGGCGATGCCAGGACCTACGGATACACGGTTGCGCTGCGAGCCGTTACAACAGACGATTTTATGACGGCGGAATGGACGAGACTTCCTTATGAAGTGCTTGAAAAGGCAAGCGGCAGGATCACGAATGAAATAAAAGGCGTTACGAGAGTGGTTTACGATATAACTTCAAAACCGCCGGCAACGGTGGAATGGGAATAACTTTGAAAAAGGACAGCGAATAAATTACTGCAAAGCGGCGAAAGGAGTAAAAATATGAAATATATATTTGTTACGGGCGGTGTCGTATCCGGCCTCGGAAAAGGAATTACTGCTGCCTCTTTGGGAAGACTTTTGAAATCGCGCGGTCTGAAGGTTGCCGCACAGAAACTCGATCCGTATATCAACGTTGACCCCGGTACCATGAGTCCGTATCAGCACGGAGAAGTGTACGTAACGGAGGACGGCGTAGAAACTGACCTTGATCTCGGCCATTACGAACGTTTTATCGACGAGAACCTCAACAAATATTCGAACCTTACAACGGGTAAGGTCTACTGGAACGTTCTGAACAAGGAGCGCCGCGGAGAATATCTCGGATCGACCGTACAGGTCATTCCGCACGTTACGAACGAGATCAAAGAATTTATCTATAACGTTGGCAGAAAAACGGGAGCCGACGTCGTTATAACCGAGATAGGCGGAACGATCGGAGATATTGAATCTCAGCCGTTCATCGAGGCGGTACGTCAGATCTCGCTTGAAGTCGGAAGAGAAAACAGCTTGTTCATACACGTTACTCTGGTGCCGTTTTTGAGAGGTTCCGACGAACATAAATCAAAACCGACTCAGCATTCCGTCAAAGAACTGCAGGGAATGGGCGTTAACCCGAATATTGTTGTACTTCGCTGCGATGAACCGCTTGAAGAATCGATTTTCAAAAAGATATCGCTGTTCTGCAACGTAAAGCCGGATTGCGTTATTGAAAACATAACCTTGCAGAATCTTTACGAAGCGCCTCTTATGCTTGAAAAATCGGGATTTTCGTCGGTCGTTTGCCGCGAGCTCGGAATTACTGCGGGAGAGCCGGATCTTGCGGAATGGACGGAGATGGTAGAGAGGATCAAAGCGAGACCTTATTATGTGGATATAGGGCTCGTCGGGAAATACGTCGGACTCCACGACGCATATCTTTCGGTAGCGGAAGCGCTCCGCCACGCGGGATATTACTACAACACCCATATACGTATCCACTGGATCGACTCCGAAGAAATCACAGAGGAAAACGCGGATGAAAAGCTGTCGGGAGTCGACGGTATAATCGTTCCTGGAGGATTCGGGAGCAGAGGTATCGAAGGAATGATAATTGCAGCGAAATACGCAAGGGAAAAGAAGATACCTTATTTCGGAATCTGTCTCGGTATGCAGATCGCAGTGATCGAATATGCAAGAAACATTCTCGGTTTCAAAGACGCGAATTCCGGCGAATTTGACGAACAGTGCAAGCACAAGGTCATTGATTTTATGCCCGGACAAAGCGATGATATAGATAAGGGCGGTACGCTGCGTCTCGGAGCGTATCCATGCAACATCAAGAAGGGGACGACGATGGAGCGCTGTTACGGTGCGTTAAATATCAGCGAGCGGCACAGACACCGTTATGAATTCAACAACGAATACCGCGAAGCGTTTGAAAAAGCCGGATTGACGCTGAGCGGTATGTCTCCAGACGGGACTCTCGTTGAAACGGTGGACCTTTCTGAAAGACCGTTTTACGTGGGGGTCCAGTATCATCCGGA
>JAGAEK010000183.1 GCA_017828835.1 Oscillospiraceae bacterium
GAAGTTCCGAGCAAAGCGGCTTGTACGGGAACACCCGAAGGCAGCAGGGAAGAAAGGTATAGACGTAATCGATTTATTGCGAATATTTCTGGAGCGATTTGGTTTTGTACGCAAATTGTCCAAATGTATTCTCCGTCGCAAAGCGATAGATAGGATCGCTCGGCGATACTGTTTTCTGTTTGTGAACTGACGATAGAAAGTCCGATCTGCGACGCACCGTTTTCTTTTGCGATAAATGACATTTCAGCCGCGATCTGCTCGCTTACTATATCATATTTTTTCATTAGTTTCGGGGATATTCCGAAATTTTTCAAATCGTTCCAATCACTTGAAAGCCGGAAAGAATGTGCAACGGCGCCTTTTTGAGCGGCGTGTTCGGTCAAAACGTCCGTAGTATAGGATCTTGTTCCGCATTCCGCGATCGACAGCGACAGATATTTGTCTGTCATCAGTTCGACCGTTGCGTTGACGAGCCCAAGGTCGTTATCGGAGTAGGAATAAGGTTTAAGTCTCGAAAAAAGTTCGGATGCGGCGACGTTTATATTGTCGGAACCCGAGGACGATATCAACTGGATAGTTACGTCCGGACCGTTTCGGCAAATTATCGTTTTGACGTTGAATCCGATATTGATCTCTTTGCATACTGCGGCAAGCTTCTGTTCGTCCGGATCAAAGCATCCGACGTATTGGACCGCGGCCGGTGAATCCGTGAATTTTATAAGCGGTTTTAACGCATAACGTTTGAACATTGTGGACAGTTCAAACGGCGAAGAAGGAAGCAGAACAATATACTGTGAAGAGGTCAGAAACAGACATCCAGGCGCTATTGCGCAATCGTTCGGAAGAACGATACAGTTAGTCGGAAGAGTGGCTGCGGCGGAAATACTTTCGGAAATCGGATAAGACGAACCTTTAAGTTTATCCTGGATTATATTAACGTAATTTTCATTCAAAGCAACGGGAATATTCAGAAAATCGGAGACGGTGCTGACGGTAAAACAGTCTTTGCCGATACCGATCCCGCCTGCGACAAATAAAATTTCGGATTTTTCGAGTGCGGAAGAGAGCGAAGACTGCAGAGATGAAACGTCTTCACATTCAAAACTGTTTTCGAACTCAATACCTAGCGCATCAGCTTCGGAAAGAAGAAAATCCCGGTTTTGTTCTTTGTTTTCTTGATCTCCTACAAAAATAATACTGAATTTCATAGAATCCACCTTTATAGAAATTAAATATTAATATCAGATTCAGAATTGCGAGATAACGACGGATGTTACGTTATCAAGGCAATCGGAAACGAGCGTTTCCTCGTCAAGTTTAGATTCCGCGGAAAGCACGAAAGTTTCCTTCGGACGTGTGCGCGGATGGCGCGGAGTGAACACAGTACAGCAATCCTCATAAGGAAGGATGGACGTTTCGAAAGTGTCTATTTTCCGTGCGATATCCACGATCTCGGTTTTGTCCATTCCGATAAGAGGACGCAGTATCGGCATACTGCAAACGGCGTCGGTGCAGGAGATCGCCTGTACCGTCTGGCTGGCGACCTGACCGAGGCTTTCTCCCGTTATTAAAGCCTGACAGCCGTTTTTTTGAGCGATTTTCTGCGATATCTTCATCATATATCTTCTCATGATAACGGTAAACAATTCTTCGGGACATTTTTCGCGGATGCTTTCCTGGACTTTAGTGAAAGGAACTACGAACACTTCGATCCTTCCGCAATACGCCGACATTTTTTTCGCAAGTGAAAAAACCTTCATTTTTGCACGTTCGCTTGTGTAGGGAGGACTCTCAAAATGTATCGCGCAGATCTCGAGTCCGCGTTTCGCCATCATACATCCTGCGACAGGGCTGTCAATACCACCCGAAAGCAATAATGCGGCTTTACCTCCGCATCCGACCGGAAGCCCGCCTGCACCAGGAGTCTTATCTGCGTGTATGAACGCGTGAGTGTCGCGGATCTCAACCATTACTACGACTTCGGGAGAATTTACGTCAACGGAAACGTTCGGGAATTTATCAAGCAAAACTTCGCCGAGAGCGACGCATATCTGCGGAGAATTCAAAGGAAATTTTTTGTCTGAACGTCTTGCGTCCACCTTGAAAGTTTTGTGGGACGACAAAACGTCGGATACGTATTCCGGAACTTCGGCTTTGATTTTATCAAAATCTTTTTCGACCGCCAAAGCGCGTGAAAGAGAAACGACGCCGTAGACCTTTTGAAGCGTTTCGTATGCGGTATCGATATCCGCGTCTTCGTTTTTCGGCCAGATAACAGCAGTGGACTGGGAATTTACTATTTTAAATTCTCCGATCGAACTGAGACGGCGGCGGATATTTTTTATCAAAACGTCTTCGAATGAAGAACGGTTCAAGCCTTTCAGTACTATTTCGCCGTATTTCAAAATAATAACTTCATTCATATTATTATTACCTTTCAGCTTATTTTGTAAACAGTACGGAAAGTCCTTCCCGGATCTTTTCAGCGAGAGCATAAACTTCGGATTCGGTGTTGTAACGTGAAAAACTTATTCTTATCGCACTGTCGATACGTTCGGGAGGAAGCTTCAACGCTTTGAGCGAGCGGCTCAAAGCGCCTTTGGAACAGGCAGATCCGGACGATACGAAAATATTCTGCCGTTCAAGAAAATGAAGCATCGTTTCCGAGCGCACTTTCCCGATCGACGCGTTTACGATATAAGGCAACGCGTTTTCGGGTGAATTTATCGTTATTTGAGGTATTTTCATCAATTCGGCGGTCAAAAGATCGCGAAGAGCCGTTACTTTTTCCAGATTTTTGGTTATATTATCATGTGCTATGCGGGATGCGAGAGAAAATCCCGCGATCAAAGACGTTGACTCGGTGGAACTGCGGCGTCCGGATTCCTGACCTCCTCCGAATAAATACGGCGGAAGACGGAGGCCTTTTCTTATATAAAGCGCACCGACGCCTTTCGGAGCGTGTATTTTGTGTGCGCTTACGGAAAGGGTGTCGATACCGAGCTTTTTGCAGCTGAACGGAAGCTTTCCGAATCCCTGTACGGCGTCGCAATGAAAAATCGCGTTCGGGGCAAGAGTTCGCACCGTTCTGACGAGTGATGAAATATCGTTTATTGCTCCGATTTCGTTGTTGACCATCATAACTGCGACAAGTATCGTTTTGTCGTCGCAAACTTCAGCAAGCTGCTGCGAAGATACGCGTCCTGACTCGTCAAGCGGCAGTCTGACAGCTTCAAAACCGTCTGTTTCAAGAAACTTTACGGCTTCGTCTACGGAAGGATGTTCATAGGAGGATATTATAATTTTATTTCCGATTCTGCGTTTCATGCGTGCCGCGCCGAAAACGGCGGTATTATTCGATTCGGTACCGGACGCCGTGAAACAGACCTCTTCCGGATTACAGCCCAGCGCAGAAGAGATCTCGGCGCGTGATGAGTTCAAAAGTTTTTCGGCGTCTACTCCGAGACGGTGCAGGGACGACGGATTACCGTATATTTCGCGCATACATTTTGCGGTATATTCGGCAACTGAGGCATCCACAGCGGTCGTGGAGCTGTTATCAAAATAAATATCCGTTAGGGCACCTTCTTTATAAATAGTCATAACCAGTATAATTATATCACTAATAATTACAAATTTCAATATTATAAAATTTTTTAACATTTTGTTTCGATAAAAAGGGAAAAATGGGGAATAATAACCTTAAAAAACAGGAAAGAAGGAAAAAATATTGTATATTCGTTTAAAAAAGCGCGGGATCGTGAGAATTTGCAGCTTTGCCGCGGCAGCCGTGATGGTTTTAGCGGGGTTGGTAGTAAAATGCGAAAAAAAGATCGCGGCCTACGACTTGGAAGTTGAAAACTATAAGATGGGAGCGCTTTTGGAGCTCACGGACAATATAAATAATATGGAAACGGTCTTTAAAAAGAGCGTGTATGCTGAAAGTCCCGTACAGTTTATGAAACTGGCGGCTGAGCTTTGGAAGTATACAGAGCTTGCAAAAGCTTCTTTGAACAATCTTCCGGTATTGAGCAAAAAGCTTGAAAATACGCATAAGTTTTTGTCTCAGTCCGGCGATTACGCGATGAGTTTGGCATCAAAGGCGCTGTACGGAGAAAAAATGACCGAAGAAGAGCGCGAAAATTTTGAGCTGCTTTCAAAAAAAGCCGATACGATGCAAAAATATATAACTTCTCTGGAACGAGAAGTGAGCGGTATCAACGCGCTTTCGGGCAGTTATTGGAAAAATTTTGACAAGCTTGACAACAGCGGGTTTGACGATATGGAAAACGAAATGATATCCGATGCGGCACTTGTTTACAGCGGAAGATTTTCGGATAATATCGATAAAGGAATATCTGAATTAGCTGAAAAAAGCGATAAAATGGGTGAGGACGTTATGATAATGATCGCAAGCGAAATAATGGGTGCCGATAAATTTACCGTTACGGAGGAAAACTCAAAGATACCCTGCAAAATCTTTTCAGACGGAAAAGGCAAAATATTATCGCTTACTCAAAACGGCGGATATTTATATTATTATATAAATTCGCGTAAAATAGGGGAAGAAAGCGTTTCGAGAGAAGAAGCGACCGAAAAAGCCTGCAGATATCTTGACGATCTCGGCTATGATTCGATGGGAGTGGTCTGCAGCGAAACGACCGACGGGATACTGACGCTGAGTTTTGTCTGGTCTGATGACGGAGTACTTTGTTATTCCGATTCTATAAAGGTTTCGGTCGCGCTCGATAACGGCGAGATAATAGCGGTCAACGCGGGCGACTATATAATGAACCACAAAACAAGAGAAATTCCGGAAAACAATATGTCTACTCTCAGTGCGATGGCTTTATTGAGTCCGGAACTTTCGGTGAGATCTTTCAGAAGCGCGTTTATTTCAAAATACGGTGAAGAAGATATATATGTATATGAGTTCTTTTGCGACGGCAAAGAAAACGACAAAGTTATCGTATATATCAATCCTCAAAACGGAGAGGAAGAAGAGATACTTCTCTTTGCCGAAGAAGAAAACGGCACGTTTGTCAGATAAAAAAATATGCTGTGCTTTCGATCAAAATCGCGGCACAGCATATTTTGTTTATAAATACTGATGACGGCCAAAGGTCAAGACGGTATCATTTGTCGGATAATACCGTTATACCGAGGTCGTCGAGACTTTTCCGGTCGACTTCGGAAGGACATTCCGACATAAGTTCGCTTGCGTTTTGTACCTTCGGAAAAGCGATGACGTCTCTCAAACTTTCGGCTTTGCACATGACCATTGCAAGACGGTCAAGACCGATACCGGCACCTCCGTGCGGAGGAGCGGCATATCTGTAGGCCTCGACGAGGAATCCGAATTTTGCTTTGATCTCTTCGTCTGTGAGTCCGAGCATCGAGAACATTTTTCTCTGGAGTTCGGGATCGGAGATCCTGATGGAACCGGAGCAAAGCTCGACTCCGTTTAAAACGAGATCGTAGCATTTGGCACGGACCGATTCGGGATCGGATTCAAGGTAAGGCAGACATTCTTCGAGCGGCATAGTAAACGGATGGTGCATGGCGACGTAACTTTGAGAATCGTCGTCCCATTCAAAAAACGGGAATTCGGTGATCCAGACAAAATCGAAACGGTCCGGGATTATATCGAGTTTTTTGGCGACGATCAGACGCAGCGCGCCGAGAGAAGGAAGTACTACTTTGTTTTTATCCGCGATTATCAGTGCGACGTCGCCTTTTTTGCAGTCAACGGCGTCGAGCAGAGCACCGAGTTGTTCGGGAGTGAAAAATTTCGAGAACGAGCAGTATGGAGTGTCGTCTGTGAATCTCACGAAAGCAAGTCCTTTCGCGCCGATCCCGCGGACGTGTTCCGTGAGTTTGTCGATCTCTTTTCTCGTTAAAACGTCGGCGGCGTTTTTGGCGACGATACAGCGTACGCTTCCGCCTTGTTTTATCGCATCGGTGAATACCGAAAATTCGCAGTCTTTAACGAGAGACGAGATATCCTGTATTTCCATTCCGAATCTGGTATCGGGTTTATCGGAGCCGAAACGGGACATGGCGTCGCTGTAGGTCAGGCGTTTTATCGGAAGCGCGATATCCTGTCCGAGAACTTTTTTGAACAGAACGTTTACGAATCCTTCGATACATTCGAGAATATCTTCGACGTCCGCAAAAGACATCTCAAGGTCGATCTGAGTGAATTCCGGCTGTCTGTCTGCACGCAGATCCTCGTCGCGGAAGCAGCGGGCAAGCTGGATATATCTGTCGTAACCGGCGACCATAAGAAGCTGCTTATATATTTGAGGAGATTGAGGCAGAGCGTAGAAAGAACCTTTGTGGACTCTTGACGGGATGAGGTAATCTCTTGCGCCTTCCGGCGTAGAACGCATCATCATCGGGGTCTCGATCTCGAGAAATCCGTTGTTATAAAAATATTCTCTTGCGACGCGTGCGATTTCGTGGCGCATAATGAGATTTTTCTGCAGAGAACTGCGTCTGAGATCGAGGTAGCGGTATTTAAGACGGAGTTCTTCTTTGACGTTCGACTGATCTGTGATTTCGAAAGGAGGAGTTTCCGCTTTTGAAAGTATCCTCAGATCTGTTACGAAAATTTCGATATCTCCGGTCGGGATATCGGAATTGACGGATTCTCTTTTGCGTACGGTCCCTTTGGCCATAAGAACGAACTCGTTTCTTACGGAAGAAGCTTTTTCGAGTATCTGCGCGTCGGTGGTATTATCGAAAGCAAGCTGGATGATACCGGTGCGGTCCCGCAGATCGATAAAGATCAGCGAACCGAGGTTGCGGTATTTCTGCACGAAGCCCGCGACAACGACCGTATCTCCTGTGTTTTTATTTGAAAGCTCAAGGCAATAGTGTGAACGCCGCAATCCGTTCATAGAGTCCGGCATATTGACACATCCTCTCTGTTTATACTTATACATACGGTATTATAAATCTTCAATACAAAAAAGTAAAGAGAAAAACCGAAAAGAAATTGTATTGTAATTCAGACAAAAAAGATGTAAAATAAAAATGAAACGAGGCGATACAAATGACCGCGGACAAAGAAAGACTTGAAGAGCAGATAAAATTTATCGTTCAGGCGGATGAAGCGAAAAACATATTCCGCCACACGTATTTAGCGGACGGCTCGAGAAACGAGAACGACGCCGAACATTCCTGGCATCTTGCCTTAATGGCGATGCTGCTTTTCGAATACTCGAATGAAGATATAAATTTACTTCGGGTAATGAAAATGGTAGTTATACACGACCTTGTTGAAATATTTGCCGGCGATACTTTCGCATACGACGAAAAAGGGTATTCCGATAAAGAGGAAAGGGAAAAAGCGGCGGCGGATAAACTGTTCGGTATGCTTCCGAAAGATAATGAAAATGAGATAAGGAAACTTTGGGAGGAGTTTGACGCGATGGAAAGCAGCGATTCGCGTTTTGCATCGGGACTCGACAGACTCCAGCCGCTTCTGAATAATTACGCAACGAAGGGCAAATCTTGGAAAAAGGATAACGTCAAAGCGGACAACGTCAGAAAAAGAATAAGCGTACTTAAAGATATTGCTCCCGAACTTTGGAAATACGGGAACGAGATAATTGAAAAAAGTGTCGAAAAAGGATATTTAAAAGATTAAAGCAATACGGAAAAGAGGAAGTTTTTTGAAGATATCGTCAAGAGGAAGATACGGGCTCAGATTTATGATAGATCTTGCGGTCAATGCCGAGAACAGGCCCGTGTCGGTGAAAGAAATATCCGAACGGCAGGATATAAGCGTGAAATATCTGGAAAATATTATCGTTCAGCTCGTAAGAGCCGGGCTTGTCAAGAGCGCGCGTGGAGCGACGGGCGGCTATATGCTGGCGGATACGTCTGACAAAATTTCGGTAGGGGCGGTATTGCGCGCCGTGGAAGGCTCACTGTCGCCCGTGGAATGTGTCGGAAACGAAGGAGAATGTCCGAAGATTTCCGAATGTTATACGGCTGAATTATGGAAAAGGATAAAAGAAGCGGTCGAGAGTGTGGTGGATTCAACGACACTTGCGGATCTGATAAAAGGCAAAGAAGCTCTTGCGGAAAATCCGAAAGGATGTTAGAAAGGAAAATATATGAGTATTATAAGAGACGCTTCGCTTTCTGCGGAAGGTATAAAAAAGATCGACTGGGTCAGAGGGTATATGCCGATACTCGATGAAATAGAGAAGGAATTCAGCGTTACTAAACCGTTTTCGGGAGTCAGGATCGCAATGTCGATACATCTTGAAGCAAAAACGGCAAGATTCGCGCATATGTTAAAAATGGCGGGAGCCGAGGTATTTGCAAGCGGCTGCAATTCTCTCTCGACCAAGGATGACGTATGCGCCGGGCTTGACAGCCTCGGGATCGAGGTAAACGCGGTACACGGATGCAGCGACAGAGAATATTACGATCATCTGAAAACAACGCTTTCTCACAAGCCGGACGTGATAGTGGACGACGGCGGAGATTTTATAAAATTACTGCATGAGGAGTGCCCGGAGTACGGAGCAAATCTAATCGGCGGGTGTGAGGAGACGACGACAGGGATAAATCGGCTCAAAGCGATGGAAAGAGCTGGGATTTTGAGATATCCGATGATAGACGTTAACGATGCAAACAGCAAGCATCTGTTCGACAACAGGTACGGTACGGGACAATCCGTTATGGACGGGATAATGAACGCGACGAACGTTTTGATAGCGGGGAAGAATCTCGTCGTTGCGGGATACGGATGGTGCGGAAGAGGGATCGCGATGCGCGCAAAAGGAATGGGCGCACGCGTTATCGTTACCGAGGTCGACGAATTCAAGGCTCTCGAAGCATCAATGGACGGTTTTACGGTCATGAAAATGTCGGAAGCAGCGGAGCTGGGAGATATTTTCGTAACGGCGACGGGATGTAAGGACGTAATAGTAAAAGAGCATTTTCTGAAAATGAAAAACGGCGCGATACTTGCTAACGCCGGACATTTCAATGTGGAAGTCGACGTTAAAGGACTTGAGGAGATTTCGGCGGAAAAGAAAAACGTAAGGCCTTATATAGACGGTTACCTGCTTTTGAACGGAAGAAGGATAAATCTGCTTTCGGAGGGTAAGCTTGTTAATATAACCGCGTCGAACGGTCATCCGGCGGATATAATGGATATGAGCTTTTCAATACAGGCGCTGTCGTGTCTTTATATGGCAAAAAACGGAAAAAAACTGTCTCCGGGACTTTATGCGACGCCGGAAGAGATCGACAGAAAAGTGGCGCAGATCAAGCTCAGATCCATGGGAGTCGGTATGGACGAACTTAGCGAAAGCCAGAAGAAATATTTGAATTTGATATAAAAAAGATACATATAATTCCAGGTTTAGGACGTCTCTTTTAAGGGTAAAACATAAAAGAGACGTCCTGTTTTTTTCAGACGTCTGTAAAATAAAAAAGAAAGGCGTTGAAAAAATGAAAAAGAATCAGATAAGTTCCGTTATTACCGGAGCGGCGGTCGGAATGGCGATAGGTGCGGCCGCTAATATGGTAAGCGGAAAAATAAATATGAAAGCACTGAAAAAAGGCGCAAACAAAGCCGTAAAATCGATAGGCGACGCAGTGAACAGCGTTGCTTCGACGTTGAAAAAGTGAGCTGGCGGCGCGGACGGCAAAATCATGCGGATCCGC
>JAGAEK010000184.1 GCA_017828835.1 Oscillospiraceae bacterium
TATATGAAGACTGCTCATTGTATACCGGTCCTACGAGCGGATTAACTACTTATCTTGTTCTGGTTTGCGTTGACGGTAATGTGAAGTATAAAGAGATCATTACTGCTTCACTTGAATCGGAACCGTATTTCGATAATCAGAGCGAAAAGCCCATCATCGTTATCAACGGAGACCGCTACAGAATGTCTGTTGTAAACGATAGTATTATTTTGGATAACTAGAATTGTTTTTTTGATTAAAAAAATGCCATTTTCGCTCTTGGGCTATTTTGTCTGTTAATCACAAAGCAGGCGATAAACCGTAACGGTTTACCGTCTGTTTTCTTTGGGAAAAAGAGGTTGGTTTTACACTGTATCGTGAAAATTAAAAAAAATAAAAAAAATACTTGACAAAAAAATAAAACGGGTTTATACTAAACTAAACCGTTGAGGAAGAGTGAGTACGCAAGATCGGTTTTCCTGTTCAGAGAGTCGCCGGCGGTGGGATGGCGGCGGAAAAGTTTTGCGGAATGGGCTTCTGAGGGCGACCGGAAGCGCCGGAAGGCGTGATATGGGAGCCGGAGTTAGGCACTTCGTTAAAAAAAGTCGGCATATGATAGTATGCGCTAAGAGGATGCGAAAGCATCAAGCCGGGTGGCACCGCAGGAATTTTTCCTGTCCCAGCAATAAAAAGCTTGGGACAGGATTTTTTTGTCCCGCAAAATCGAAAGGAGATTGTAAAAATGAACACGAAAATTCCCTACAAAATCTATCTGAACGAAACCGAGATGCCGACGGCTTGGTACAATCTGCGCGCAGATATGAAAAACAAGCCCGCTCCGCTGCTGAATCCGGGAACACATCAACCGATGACGGCACAGGAATTGAGCGGTGTTTTCTGCGAAGAACTGGTCAAGCAGGAACTTGACAACGATACCGCGTTTTTTGAGATTCCGGAAGAGATACGGAATTTCTATAAAATGTACCGTCCGTCTCCGCTTGTACGCGCGTACTGTTTGGAAGAGAAATTGCAGACGCCGGCAAAGATCTATTACAAATTCGAAGGTAATAACACAAACGGAAGCCATAAATTGAATTCCGCAATCGCGCAGGCTTATTACGCCAAAAAGCAGGGGCTTAAAGGAGTAACGACCGAGACAGGCGCGGGACAATGGGGTACGGCGCTTTCGATGGCGTGCTCGTATTTTGACCTTGACTGCAAGGTGTTTATGGTCAAATGCTCCTACGAGCAAAAGCCTTTCCGCAGAGAAGTGATGCGGACCTACGGCGCATCGGTAACGCCCAGTCCGTCAACAACGACGCAGGTCGGAAGAAAGATCCTTGCTGAACACCCCAACACGACGGGAAGCTTGGGATGCGCGATTTCCGAGGCGGTGGAAGTAGCGGTTACGAGCGAAGGATACCGCTACGTTCTGGGCAGCGTGCTGAATCAGGTATTGCTGCATCAGTCGGTCATAGGACTTGAAACGAAGACCGCGCTTGATAAATACGGGATCAAACCGGATATAATCATCGGATGCGCGGGCGGCGGAAGCAACCTGGGCGGACTGATAGCACCGTTTATGGGACAGAAACTGCGCGGAGAAGCGGATTACCGCATTATCGCCGTGGAGCCGGCATCCTGCCCGAGCTTCACTCGCGGCAAATACGCTTATGACTTCTGCGATACCGGTATGGTTTGCCCGCTCGCGAAGATGTATACTCTCGGCAGTGATTTTATTCCGTCAGCAAACCACGCCGGCGGCTTGCGTTATCACGGCATGAGCTCGATACTTTCACAGCTTTATGACGACGGACTGATGGAAGCCACGTCCGTGAAGCAGACCGACGTATTTGCGGCGGCTGAACAGTTTGCGAGAGTGGAAGGTATACTTCCGGCGCCTGAAAGCTCCCATGCAATACGCGTAGCGATCGACGAAGCACTCAAATGCAAGGAGACCGGCGAAGAGAAGACGATCGTCTTCGGCTTGACGGGCACGGGTTACTTTGATATGGTCGCCTATGAAAAATTCCATGAAGGACAGATGGACGATTATATCCCGACCGACGAGGAACTTGCTCAGTATGCGGCGCGTCTGCCCAAGATCGACTGATTTGACAGATTTGTAAAAAAAGCGGCTTTTAAACAAAAGCCGCTTTTTTATATGGTGATTGCCGCCGGGAAAGTCGAGCCGTATTCGGAAAGATTTTTTAGAATTGAAAAACGCGCATATCGGTGGTATAATTGATTTACGGATGCGATGACGAAAAGAGCGCGTACTCATTGCAAAAAATAAAACCGGGTGATAATAATGCCGCTGAAACTGATAAAAGAAGATATAACGAAACTGAGTTGCGACGCGATAGTGAACGCCGCAAATCAAACTCTGCTCGGAGGCGGAGGAGTTGACGGCGCGATACATAGAGCCGCGGGAAAGGGACTGTTGTTTGAATGTATGAAACTCGGCGGCTGCAGGACGGGCGAAGCGAAGGTAACGAAAGGATATGGCCTTCCGAGCAGATTTGTGATACATACGGTCGGACCGAAATGGAGAGGCGGCGCGGACGGAGAGGAAGAGAAGCTGCGCAGTTGTTATCGCAGTGCGCTTTCGATCGCAAAAGAACGCGGATTTGAAAGTATTGCGTTTCCGCTGATTTCGTCCGGCGCTTACGGATATCCCAAGGATCAGGCGCTCAAAGTCGCAGTTGACGAGATAACCGCTTTTTTAGACGATAACGATATGCTTGTGTATATCGCCGTCTGCGACAAAGCGGATTACCGTATCAGCGAAAAACTGTTCGACGATATTTCCTCATTTATCGACGTTAAATATACGGCAGAACGTTTTGTTGAGTCGGATCGCGCGGACAGACCGTCCGAAAAAAGCGTTTGTGCCGGTTTTCAGGGGAAAATGCCGCGCAAGAGCAGTGTTTGTTTTGAAGATACCGCCGAACCTGTGCGCTTGAATTCAGTACCGCAGATAAAAAAGGCGTCGCTTGACGATATACTTAAAACCATCGACGAAAGTTTTTCCGAGATGCTTTTACGCAAGATAGACGAAAAGGGTATGACCGACGCCGAATGCTATAAAAAAGCGAATATCGACCGAAAACTGTTCTCAAAGATCAGGAGTGACAGAACTTATAGGCCGAGCAAAACGACGGCGATCGCGTTTGCGATAGCATTGGAGTTATCGCTTGAAGAGACGAAGGATATGCTGATGAAAGCCGGTTTTGCGCTTTCACACAGCAACAAGTTCGATATAATCATCGAATATTTTATAACGAACGGCAACTATAACGTATTTGAAATAAACGAGGCACTGTTTGCTTTCGATCAGGTATTGCTGGGAGCATGAGACGGAAAAGGAGTGTAGGTATGAAAAAAGCATTGTTGATAATTCTTTGCACGGTTTTCGCGTTATCGCTCGGCGGGTGCGGCGCAAAATATAAAGAGAAAGATTTTATAGGCAAGACGTCTGCGGAAATAATCGGGACGTTCGGGCCGTTTGATTGCGTTACAGCGCAGGCGGATGCCGACGGACTTTATAAAAGCTGCAGCTGCGGTTACACAGTCAAAGAACCGAGACAAGGTCTTTTCGGGACGTCCGAGGAGGTTTTGTTCTTTATCGGTTTTGATGAAAACGGGGTCGCGGTAAGCTGCAAAGAGGGATACCGTCCGGGCGGCTGATAACGGAAAGATCGTTTTGACGTTTTTCACGGAGGCGAACGAAATGGAGACAGAATATAAAGATATACGAGATTTCAGCTGCGGCGAATTGGAGAGACTGTTCTGTTCGGTCGGGTGGTCGTCGGGAAGTTACCCCGAAAAGCTGGCGGTCGCAATGAAAAATTTCGACACCGTCTATTCCGCTTGGGACGGAGATAAGCTTATCGGGATGATATGTGCGATGGACGACGGGATAATGAACGCCTACGTCCATTATCTTCTCGTTGATCCCGATTATCAGGGAAAGACAGTCGGAAGGACGCTTGTCGGCATGGTGAAGCAAAAATACAAGGATTATCTTCGCATAGCGGTCATCGCTTATAACGACGAGCTTTCGTTTTATGAAAATTGCGGGTTTGTGAAAAGCGATGATTCGTCTCCGATGTTCATAACGTCGCTGTGGACTTAAATATTGTCGGGTGAAAAATATGTCGCTTTTCAGGCGACCAAACGTTTAAAATAAAACGCTAAAATGTGATCGTAAGGTCCGAAAGACCGAACGATCACATTATTTTTTCGGAGGTATAAAAAATGACAAAGGTAAAAAACAACGTTACGGAACTGGTATTCATCCTTGACAGGAGCGGCTCGATGGGAGGGTTGGAAAGCGATACTATCGGAGGATTCAATTCTCTGATCGAAAAGCAGAAAAAACAAGACGGCGAATGCTACGTGTCGACGGTTTTATTCGACAACGTCAGCGAGGTGATTTACGACAGAGTCAAGCTCGCCGATATAAAGCCGATGACAGAGAAAGAATATTACGTCAGAGGCTGTACGGCGTTGATCGACGCTATCGGCGGCGCGGTACATCATATCGAAAAGGTACACAAATACGTGCGTCCCGAAGACGTGCCGGAACATACGATGTTCGTTATAATAACCGACGGACTTGAAAACGCGAGCAGTAAGTATTCGAGCGACGAAGTCAAAAAGGCGGTCGAGAGGAAGAAAGAAGAATTCGGTTGGGAGTTTCTTTTCATAGGTGCAAATATCGATTCCGTCGAAACCGCGAAGCATTTCGGTATCGGCGCCGACAGAGCAGTCAACTACCACGCCGATAAAAAAGGCACAAAAGTACTTTATGAAACTGTAGCCGAAACGGTATGCTGCATGCGTTCGAGCGCTCCTATAGGGGATTCCTGGAGCAGAAAGATCAATGAGGATTTTGAAAGCAGAAAAACCGGGAAATAAGCGAAATCAGGGACGGTATACGGTTATGACGGAACGGCCTGCGCGATCAGCTTTATCGGTTTGCTTTTGAGGGGCAAAAAAAGTCCTTGCGGAAAAACCGCAAGGACTTTTTTATTCATTCGGCTTTGAATTTGTTTTGAAGAGTACCGATACCTTCGATCTCGACTTTATAAACGTCGCCGGGTTTAATGTATTCGGCGGGGTTTCTGCCGAGAATAACTCCCGCCGGAGTACCGGTCATAATGATCGTACCGGGGAGAAGAGTCATATTTTTCGAGCAGTAACTGATAACTTCGGAAACAGGGAAGAGCATATCGTTTGTGTTCGAATGTTGTCTTATTTCTCCGTTAAGGCTGCCGGTGATCTCAAGATTTTCGGGATCGATATCTGTTTCGATCCAGGGACCTATCGGAGCGAAGGTGTCAAAAGATTTTCCTCTTGCCCATTGTCCGTCCTGCTCGAGCTGGCAGTCGCGCGCACTGACGTCGTTGCCGCAGGTATAGCCGAGAACGTATTTAAAAGCGTCGGCAGGTTCTACGTTTCGAGCTTTTTTACCTATAACGACGACGAGTTCTGCCTCATAGTCGATTTTGTCGGGAGCCATTGATGGGATTATAACGTCGTCTTCGGGACCGGCGACAGCGGTCGTGGTTTTAAGAAAGATAAGTGGTCTTTTCGGCAAGTTCATATTGCTTTCCGCGGCGTGACGACCGTAGTTGAGACCGATACACAGAACGTTGACGGGACGTACCGGTGCGAGGAATTTGACGTCTGAGATAGGATAGAGCTCGTTTGTGAGCTCATACTCAGAGAAGAAGCAACCGTTTATTTTTCTGACGTATTTATCTTCAACTGCCGCGTTGAATTCTTGGCCGTTGACCGAAACTCTTGCTAATTTCATATTTGTACTGCTGTCTTTTTGAATAGAGACAGACTCCTTTCAGTAAAATTATATCTATCAATACCATCCGAACGGAGCGGTATCTATATAGGTGATGACGTTTTTGGTTTCGAGGTAAGCTTCAAGGCCTTCTCTGCCGAGTTCTCTGCCGAGACCGCTGAGCTTATAGCCGCCGTAGGGCGCCTGAGCGGAAACAAAGTTATGAACGTTGATCCAGACGGTACCTGCTTTGATACGGCGGGCATAACGGTGGCCTTTTGCGACGTCCGTTGTAAAGATACTTGCCGAAAGTCCGTATTCGGTGTCGTTTGCGGCTTCGATAAGAGCTTCGTCGCCGTCAAAAGAGGAAACGGTAACGACCGGGCCGAATATCTCCTCACGGTAGATCGTCATTTCGGGAGTTACGTTGTCGAAAACAGCAGGGGTGAGGAAATAGCCGTCTGCGAGTTCTTTTTCTTTCGGAGCGGTACCTCCGCAAAGGAGCTTAGCGCCTTCTTTTATACCGATATCGATGTAATTCTTAACGATTTTGAGTTGATCCGCGGAAACGAGCGGACCCATTTGAGTAGCTTTTTCTCCGGGCATTCCGACACGGATGGCTTTTGTTGCTTTGACGAGCGCATCGACGAGTTTATCATGTATTTTCGAGTCGACCAAAACTCTTGTGAGAGCGCAGCAGCATTCGCCCTGATTGAGGAAAGCGCCGAAGAGGATACCTTTGACGGTGGTATCGATATCGGCGTCTGCAAGGATGACACCGGGGGATTTTCCGCCGAGTTCAAGAGAAGTGGAGCGTATGGTTTTTGCTGATTTGCTCATTACGTCCGAACCGACAGATGCGGAACCGGTAAATGAAAGCTTGTCGACGAGCGGATGCGTCGCGATAGCGTTTCCGACAACCGAGCCTGAGCCGGGCACTATGTTTACAACGCCTTCGGGGAAGCCTGCCGCGAGGAATACTTCGCCGAGAAGTATGGTCGTTAAAGGAGCGAGAGAAGAGGGCTTTATAACTACGGTGTTTCCGGCAGCAAGAGCCGGAGCGAGTTTTCTGACGGCAAGTGCGAGCGGGAAATTCCAAGGCGTTATCGCTCCGACGACGCCGATAGGTTCTTTGGCGGTGTAGTCAAGAAGACTTGCACCGGTGTTGATGCATTCGCCGTTTACTCCGGCGATCATATCCGCGAAGAATTCAAAGCATTCTGCGGTCATAGGAATATCAAAAGCCGTACTTTCAATGATCGGTTTACCGACGTCCAAAGTTTCGAGCGCGGCAAATTCATCAAGACGTTCTGTGAGTATGTCCGCCGCTTTACGGATAAGACGGCCGCGCTGCATAGCGGACATTGCGGGCCAGGGACCTTTGTCGAAAGCGTTTCTTGCGGCACGAACTGCGTCGTCAACGTCTTTTGCGGTAGCGGAAGCGACAGTCGCGAGTTCCTTGCCGGTCGCGGGATTCACAACGGAAAAAGTACCTTTGTCCGATGCGTCACGCCATTGGTTGTTGATAAAAAGCTGGTAGTATTTTTTCATTGTTTACAGACCTCTTTTCCTAAATTTTTATATTCAGATTTTTGACCTGTTTGATTTAAAACTCGGAGCTTATTTGAGGACCTCGGGATTTACTATATGTTTGAGCGGTTTTCCGCTGAGAACGCGTTTTGCTTCTTGGGCTGCAAAATATTGGAGCTGGCGGAGCGAATTACCGGAAACCCATGCGGAATGCGGAGTGAGTATGACGTTCTCGAACTTTTTGAGTTTTTCTGCGGCGTCGAGAGGCGGGTTACCCTCCCAAACGTCGAGTCCGGCGGCGGAAACAACGCCTTTTTCAAGGGCATCGGTCAGAGCTTCGGTGTCAACGAGTTCGCCTCTGGCGGTGTTTACGATAACCGGTTTTTTGGTCATAAGTTCGAACTGTTTTTTGCCGAGCAAATGGATATTTTCTTTTGTGAGCGGAGCCTGGACGATTATAATTTCAGCGTTACTGCAGATCTCCTCAAGAGAAGCTTTTTTAAAGTTGATACCGTTTATTTCCAAGTCTCCCGGTATAAATGGATCGAAGAAATGGATATCGCAGCCGAATCCCGAAAGCTTACCTGCGATTGCTTTTCCGATACGTCCGAATCCGAGTATACCGGCGTAAGCGCCGCGGAGCGGTTTAATGGGATTGACGTAGGAAAGCGTGTATTCTCCTTTACGGATACGGTTGGTTGAAAGCGTTGTTTTTCTGACACAGTCGAGAGTAAGAGCGAGGGCGTGGTCAGAGACCTCGTCGATACAGTAATCCGGAACGTTGGCAACTTTGATGCCGCGCGCCGTAGCCGCGTCAACGTCAATAGTGTTGACACCGATGCCGTAGCGGACGATGACCTTGAGATTTTTCATTGCGTCCATGACTTTGCCGTCGATACCGTCAAGATAAGTGTTGAGCAGTGCGTCGGCGTCTCCTGCGCGTGCGATCAATTCATCGGGAGTTTTGCACTGCAGCGGAACGACCTCGGCAATACCGCCGAGAACTTCCTTTTCGGGTTCGAGATCGGCAAAGACGTAGTCTGAAATATAGACCTTATACATACTTATACCTCCGTAAAAGTCGATTATTTTAATAAAATTATAATAATCTATGGTATCACGATATCATTTTCATCAATCGTTCACAATGGCCGATTGATGATTTGTTTTGTATTATTGTTGACTTTTATATTATAAGCGGTGATTTTGATTTACGACATGGAAACGGCGGTTTATAAATAAAACAAAATCGGAGCAGTACAGCCCCAATTATAACTTCTCCGGTGAATTTATCTTGATAAAAAGTCCGCATAAAAAATGCGGGCTTTTATTTTGCTAAAATTTATGGTATGATAGAAAGCGAAAGGGGGAGTGATATTATGGCGTCGAGCAAGGGATATTTTGAATATATATCGGAACAGCTGTCGGGGCTGGACGGCGTGACATACAGAGCGATGATGGGAGAATATATAATTTACTGCAATGGCAAGATCGTCGGCGGGATCTATGACGACAGATTCCTTGTGAAACCGACGGAGTCGGCGAAGCGTATGATGCCGGGTGCGCCGTTTGAGTCTCCTTACGAAGGTGCGAAAGAAATGCTTTTGGTGGACAACGTCGACGACCGGGAATTTTTGGCTGAGCTGATTGAAGCGATCGCCGCCGAGTTACCAGCTCCGAAGAAAAAGAAATGAACGGATCCGGCAAGTATACATACGGCGGATTATTTACAAATTATTCATTTATACTTACTGCGCGTGTGTTATTATTTTTATATCAGGGGAAGAAGGCTAACCTTGAAATTATAAAAAAGAGGTGGACAAAATGAGCAAATATTCAGGCACAAAAACGGAAAAAAATCTGGAGGCGGCGTTTGCCGGCGAGTCTCAGTCAAGAAATAAATACACGTATTTTGCATCGAAAGCGAAAAAGGACGGTTTCGAGCAAATTTCCGAACTGTTTTTAAAAACGGCGGATAACGAAAAAGAACACGCTAAAATGTGGTTCAAGGAACTTGAAGGTATCGGCACTACGGCGGAAAATCTCGGAGCAGCCGCCGACGGAGAAAACTATGAGTGGACCGATATGTACGAGCGTTTTGCAAAGGACGCCGAAGAAGAGGGCTTTACCGAGCTTGCAGCAAAATTCCGTGCGGTCGCTGCGATAGAAAAGCGCCACGAAGAAAGATACCGTGCACTTCTCCGCAACGTTGAGATGAAGGAAGTATTTGCGAAGAGCGAAGTCAAAGTTTGGGAATGCCGCAACTGCGGACATATCGTCGTAGGGACGAAAGCGCCCGAAGTATGTCCCGTTTGTGCGCACCCGCAAAGCTATTTTGAGATCCATGCGGAAAATTATTAAAAAGGAGATATTGAGATGAACGTAAAATTTTACCGTTGTTCCATATGCGGACAGATAGTCGCGATAGTCAAAGAAACGGGCGCACCGCTTGTTTGCTGCGGAAAACCGATGCAGGAGATCGTTCCCGGAACGACAGACGCGTCGCTTGAAAAACATATCCCGGTCTACAAGGTATCCGACGGAAAAGTCGAAGTTACCGTCGGATCGGTCGAGCACCCGATGGAAGAAAAGCATTATATCGAATGGGTACTGCTTAAAACGAAGTTTGGAAACCAGAGAAAAGCTTTGAAACCCGGCGACGCACCGAAGGTATGCTTCAGCATCTGCGGAGGCGACGAGGTAGAAGCGGTATACGCCTACTGCAATCTGCATTCGCTTTGGAAAGCATAACGATACTCTTGAAAAATCAGATCCAAATCAATTATATGCCGTGCTTTCAATCAAAATTGTTGGCATGGCGTATAATTATTTAAAGACGCAGTGACAAAGTGTAACCAACCTGAATAAAAATCGCTTTAAA
>JAGAEK010000185.1 GCA_017828835.1 Oscillospiraceae bacterium
ACCAAAAACTATTCTGTCGGCGTGCTTTTCAAAAAAATCTCTGTAAAAATCATAGTTGGCGTTAAAACTGTCATACATTTCCGCGCCGGGAGTTATATCAATATTTACATTTTCATATTTTTTGAAAAGCTCTTCCAATTTCAAAGGATGTTCCGACAGGAAGAAAAAGTGCGCAAACTGGACCTTCAGCCCGGGATGCTTATCAAGCACATAAAAAACATCACCGTAAACCCTTTCAAGCGAGGGATATGTTCCGTCACCGTAAAACCAGCCGCGTTCAATAAATCTTTGGGGAATTTTCGTTCTATCCCAAAATGTATCGGGGTCCGCAACATGCCAAATTATCGGAGTTTTATCTTTTTCCGCTTTTTCAAAGAATTCTTTATAGAATTCGTTTGTAAACGGTAAATTAAGAGCCTTATACTCCTGCGGTTTGGTTTCAATGAATTTCATTCCGTCGAAACCGATCTCCATCAATTCATTATATTGAGTTAAAGCGTCCATTCCGTCGGGAAGCGGAAGTTTTGCCGGAAGTTCCGGATAGACAAAACCGCCGTGCGCGTACGCTGTTTTATCGTGAAGCTTATATATCGCGCACATAATATTATTGCTGACATCGCAGTTCGCATAAACAGGTATTGAGCAGAGGTTAACGGCTTTAAGCCCGAATTTTTCGCGAAAGTCATCTATTTCCGCCATAAAATCCCGACCGTCCGAGCCAAACCAATTATAAAGGTGCATATGACTGTCTATTACTTTTTTTTCAAATGTCATTTGAATCACCTTTTTCATAAGATCAATAAGAGTTTTTCTTCATAAAATCCATCAAACCGTCAAGCGTGGTATACGCAAGACCGATAACAGTATCCGCCGCGCCGTAGTAAATCGCGATCCTGCCTGTATCGGCGTCACAAATCGCGGTACACGGGAATACAACATTCGGCACATCGCCGGCTAATTCATAGATCTCTCTCGGCGACATGATATACGGTTTTGTTCGATATAAAACCTTCCACGGTTGGTCTTTGTCAAGCAGAGCCGCACCCGCGCAGTATGTAAACCCGTTGCAGCTTGTCAAAACGCCGTGATATATAGTCAGCCAGCCTTCATCGGTTTCAATGGGCGTCGGTCCTCCGCCGATCTTTGTTCCCTGCCAGCCTTCTGTCGCTTCCATTACCAGTCTGTGTTTGCCCCAGAATGTCAAATCGGGGCTTTCGCTGTAATATATATCACCGAAAGGCGTATGACCGTTATCGCTCGGGCGGCTTATCATCGCGTAATTTCCGTTGATTTTTCTCGGGAAAAGCACTCCGTTTCTGTTAAAGGGTAAAAACGCGTTTTCCAATTGATAGAATTTTTCAAAATCGGTAGTATACGCGATCCCTATTGTCGGTTTCCAATGGTAGCCGTTGCACCAGGTAACGTAATATTTATCGTCTATTTTACATACTCTCGGATCATATCCGAAATAAAAATGACCGATTTCTTCGTCTTCGCAGATAAACGGGATTTTTTCGTCATCAATTTCCCAGTCTACGCCGTTTTTACTTCTTCCAACGTGAAGTGACTGCCTTCTCGTTGTGTCGTCACTTCTGAAAACGCCCTTGAATTCACCGTTAAAAGGAACTATCGCGCTGTTGAAAATACTGTTTGAATTGCTGATGGCGTCTCTTGTGATGATCGGATTATTTTTGCTTCTCCATATAACGTCGCGGCAGCCTGCCGGTTTTTCCTCCCACGGTAAATTGGGAACCGATTGCCCGTTAATTAATTTAGCCATTGTTTTCTCCCCTTTTTAATATTAGAAACATGAATATACGATATTTCTCAATTTTTGTTCGATTATTTCCGAGCGCGAGTTGAGCATATGTTGAGCGTAAAGGTATGCCAGATGATTATCGGTATCGACCAAGAAAAACGCGCCTGCCGCTCCGTCCCAGCCGAATTCGCCCAAGCTGCCCGGTGACGATGATTTATCTATCAATGTTCTTACGCCCAAGCCGTAGCCGTATCCCGCAAGCTGTTCCCAAGTGTATGATTTTATCTGTTTATCGTCTAATTGATTGGTTTTCATGAGGTTTACGGACTCTTCGGATAAAATTCTTTCGCCCGTGCCGCATACTCCGTTATTTGAAAGCGCGACCGCAAGTTTAACGTAATCATCAACATCAGTTGTTATTCCCGCGCCGCCGCTGTCGTGTTCTTCACCCAAAACAAACCACATAACATTTTCGGGAAATGTTCGCCAAAATCCCTTTCCGTCAGGTGTTTTTATCAGTTCCTCACCGGTGTTCCCGGCTTCGCCGGGTGTTAAAAACTGATATTGCGTCGCCGTTTTTTCTTTGACGCTTTCGGGGGCGTGGTAATATATTTCTTTCATTCCGACAGGCTCAAATATGTTTTTTGACATATAGTCGCGGAATTTCATTCCCGACACTGTTTCAACGAGCCCTGCCAGAATATCGTGCGACAGTCCGTATTGCCATCTTTCACCGGGTTTGAAATCCAATATTTGTTTTGAAAGGCATTTAACGAGCGTTACCGTATCCATCCTGCCGTTTGTTATTTTCTTTGCCTCTTTTATCGCGTCACTTTCAAGGTTATAGTCAAAGCCCGACGTCATCGTAAGCAAATGACGTACGGTCAACGATTTTTCGGTTTTTTTGACATTTCCGTCAACATCCCGGTAATACATATCGCGAAACTCGGGTATGTAATCATAAAGGGGAGCGTCAATCTCTATTCTTTTTTGTTCGTTAAGCTGCATGACCGCTGCAGCCAGCGCGACCTTTGAGCAAGAGTATAAATTAAAAAGCTCATCGCCTTGCATCTTCATCCGGGTTTTTACATCTCTATATCCCGAACTGTATCTGAAAACCTCGATATTATCTTTGAAAACACGAATAGTGTTTCCCGGTATTTCCCAAGCAGTCAATTCGTCCATATAGTTTTTGAGATTTGTAAAATCCATTTGTTGTTATTCCCCCAAATCTGTAAAAACTCCCATTTACAATTATAGCTTAAAACACTTTGTTTGTAAATAGACAAAAATAAAAAAGCATGACAAAATTA
>JAGAEK010000186.1 GCA_017828835.1 Oscillospiraceae bacterium
ATATAGTAGCTGCTATAGTTATCATTCTGATTTTATTCAACATCAGAATAGTTCCTCAGTCGTTTGAATGGGTGATCGAGTTTTTAGGAAAATACAAAACAACCTGGAACGCGGGTATCCACGTCAAAATTCCGTTTTTTGAAAAAATTGCCAACCGCGTCGATTTAAAAGAGAAAGTTCTCGACTCTCCTCCCCAACCGGTCATAACCAAAGATAACGTTACGATGCAGATAGATACCGTAGTATTCTATCGCATCTTTGATCCCAAACTTTACACTTACGGTGCACAGCGCCCGCTTTCCGCTTTGGAAAACCTCACGGCAACAACTCTCCGTAACATCGTCGGTGAACTCGAACTTGATAATACCCTCACTTCCCGCGACGTTATCAACAGCAAAATGACCGCTATACTCGACGACGCTACCGATCAATGGGGAATCAAAGTTAACCGCGTCGAGCTCAAAAACATCATTCCTCCCGCCGAAATACAGAACGCGATGGAAAAACAGATGAAAGCTGAACGCGACCGCCGTGAAACTCTGCTTCAGGCAGAAGGTCATAAAGCCGCCGCTATAACCCGTGCGGAAGGCGACAAGCAAGCTATGATACTTGCCGCAGAAGGTGAACGTGATGCAAGGATCGCCCGCGCCGAAGGTGAAGCCCGCGCGATCTACCTCTCTAAAAAAGCGGAGGCAGACGGTCTGAGAGCTCTCAAAGAAGCCGGTGCTGACGCCGCCGTCCTCGAACTCAAAAAATACGAAGCTCTCGTCAAAATGTCAGACGGAAAAGCATCAAAAATCATCGTTCCGACCGATACCGTTCAAGCCGTAAAAGCAAATATACTCTTCTCGGAAATGACCGGCCTCGGCGATTCGACACAACCTGCGCCTGACGAAGTACCGCCCGAAAAATCAGATCCCTGCTGTGAGAGATTTGAAAAATCAAAAGAATAATCAATATATTAAAACGGGTCCGGTTTTATACCGGACCCGTTTTTCGTTATAAAAACAAGGACCCTGTAAACGCTTGCGTTCAGGGTCCTTAACGTTTTATTTTATTCACTTGAAAAGAAGCATAGTCGCTATCCCGAAATATACGAGCAGCGAAAGCGCGTCGACCGCGGTCGTTATGAGCGGACTCGCCATTACCGCCGGATCAAATCCAATCTTCTTCGCGACCATTGGTAAAAATCCGCCTATCACCTTTGCCAAAAATACCGTCACGGCTATCGACAGCGTGATCACGATCGCAACCAGAAGCGTTATATCCGAATTTCCCAAAAGCGCTCTGTCTATGAACCAAACCTTCAAAAAACACACCGTCGAAAGTGCCAATCCGCAAAGTACCGCTACGCGGATCTCTTTCCAAAGCACTTTAAAGATATCTTTAAAATCGATCTCGTTCAACGTAAGCGCACGTATGACGGTTATCGACGCCTGAGAACCGGAATTACCGCCGGTGTCCATCAGCATCGGTATAAACGCCGTAAGCGCCGCCTGAGCCGCCAGTGCGGCTTCAAATTTATTGATTATCATACTCGTGAACGTCGCCGTTACCATCAACAACATAAGCCACGGTATGCGTCTTTTAAATACCTCTAACGTACTTGAACGAAGATACGTTTTGTCGGACGGCGTAATACCTCCCATGATCGAGAAGTCTTCCGTGACCTCGTCTTCCATAACGTCCATAGCGTCGTCGACCGTTATGATACCGACAAGTCTGTTCTCGGTATCAACTACCGGCAGCGCTATGAAATCATATTTCGAAAACATCTGGGCAACTTCTTCCTGGTCCGTAAACGTGTTTACAGATATAACGTTCGTATCCATCATTTCTTCCATCGTCGCGTTATCGTTCTGCGACACCAACAGATCTTTGACGGATACAAATCCCAAAAGCTTGTTTTTCTGCGTAACGTAGCAGGTATATATCGTTTCCTTGTCGACTCCGGTACGTCTGATCCTCAAAATCGCTTCCGAAACCGTCATTTCCGGACGCAGCGAGACGTATTCCGTCGTCATCAGCGAACCTGCCGAATTTTCAGGATAACGAAGTATCTCGTTTATCTGTTTCCTTGCCTGAGGATCCGCCTGGGAAAGTATTCTCTCCACAACGTTCGCCGGCATTTCTTCGATTATATCGACTGCGTCGTCGATATATAACTCATCAAAAAATTCTTTCAGCTGTACGTCCGAAAACCCTTTTATAAGCATTTGCTGATTTTCCGGACTCATCTCAACAAATACGTCCGCCGCCGTTTCTTTCGGCAGCATTCTGAACAAAAGCTGTACTCTGTCCGGCTCCATGTCTTCAAACACAGACACTACGTCCGCCGGATTCATCGTAACCAATATGTCTTTTACCGTTTTATACTTTTTTTCATCCACCAAAGCGACCAAAGCCCCTTCAATGGATACACTGCGTTTTGCCATCGGCTTTCCCCTCCTATTTTTTTCTGAATTAAGGAAGTTCAACACCTAAAGCCAAAATCCTATCAATGGGCAAATACCTGTGTCGCAGACAGAAAGTACCGCCCACGACTTCGGCCTACAGATGTTCCGCTACTACTCCCTGCGTCCACAATATTTCCCTCCTTTAAAATCTTCTTTATTTGACGATAACAGATTTATTTTAACTCTTTTTTTACCTCTTGTCAACAAATAACTCTCTCCATCTCATTTTTTATCTCTTTTTCTTTTATTTTCTCAGTATAGCATTATATTATACGGCTTTTTGCTTTAACTTGATTTTACTTTTTTTACGTGATAAAATATTTCTTGACCAAAATCAGTAAAGGGGCTTGAAAATGTCTAACGTATACACTTCCGTTGAACAACTTATCGGTTCAACTCCGCTGCTTGAACTTACACATATCGAAAAATCTCTCGGGCTTGACGCAAAAATATTCGCAAAACTTGAGATGTTCAACCCTGCCGGCTCCGCTAAAGACCGTATTGCAAAAAGTATGATCGACGACGCCGAGTCTTGCGGAAAACTTAAAAAAGGTTCCGTTATTATCGAACCGACTTCCGGAAATACCGGTATCGGGCTCGCATTGGTAGGTGTTGCGCGCGGCTACCGCGTAATAATCGTTATGCCGGACACGATGTCAGTCGAACGTATACAGACAATGAAAGCATACGGCGCGGAAGTTGTTCTCAGTGACGGCGCTCTCGGTATGTCGGGCGCTATCGCAAAAGCCGACGAACTCGCCTCTGAACTCCCGAATTCTTTTATTCCCGATCAATTTTCGAATCTCGCAAACCCGGACGCGCACTTCCATACCACCGGTCCCGAGATCTATAACGATCTTGACGGAAATATCGACTTTTTTATTGCGGGTATCGGAACCGGCGGTACCGTTTCCGGTGTCGGAAATTACCTCAAATCCAAAAACCCGAAAATCCAAATAATCGGAGTAGAACCGCTGTCCTCCCCCGTTCTCACTCAAGGCAAAGCTGCCCCCCACAAGATTCAAGGTATCGGCGCAGGTTTCGTTCCGAAAGCACTTGATCTATGCGTATTGGACGAAGTTATCGCCGTATCCGACGACGATGCTTTTAAATTCGGAAAAATCATCTGTCCTTCCGAAGGGATCCTTGTCGGTATCTCCTCAGGAGCCGCACTCGCCGCCGCGGTCGAAATTGCAAAACGTCCGGAAAACAAAGGTAAAAACATAGTCGCTCTTTTCACCGATACCGGCTCAAGATATCTTTCAACTCCGCTTTATTCGGAATAATTTAAATTTTATTAATGACAATTTTAAAAACCGGCTGAGATAAGGTACGAAATCCTTATTTCAACCGGTTTTCTTTGTCATATATTGCTGCAAGCACGGTCTGCGTATCTGTGTGTTCAGATTTCATAATATCAATAAACAGAATCGTAAGTACCGCAACGATGATAAATGCCGCTATATGCACCGAATCCTCTCCCCAGAGGTTTATGAAGTATCTGCCGCTGATATAGTGATAATACGCTATTCCTGAGGCTAACTGCATCAGCAGAATAATAATATGATTTTTCTTTCTTGAAAGCGCATAGACTACTGCGAGAACGTCCAGCATATAGAAGTATCTCTCGTGCAAGTGCGGCAGAAAAAAGACCGTTATGCCCACTGTGAACGCCGCCACAGCCAACAAATTTGAATCCGTCTGTTTGATATTACGCATAAGAATAATTGCAAAAAACACACCTATCACGGCAAGCGCAAAGTATGGCGCTCCGCGGTTTATGATGTTTTCACTTTTGGAACTAAACGAAAAAAGATGCCAAAAATTCGGACACCCGAGCGTGAGTTTTGAATAGCCGTTAAGTTGCCTTGAATAGAAAGCAAACGGCTCAAAAAATCCTGCACCGCACACATAAGCCGGTATAAACGACGCTATAACCGCAAGTGGTGCATAGACTGTCTTATAGAGTTTTATTTTACGGTTAAGGAGTAAATAGACTAAAAAAGGCGCAATAAAGAGTGCCTGAAGCTTGTTTGCAAGAGCAAGTCCGAAGAAAAACATTGAGAAACCGCCCTTGTTTTTAAGCGCAAAATAAATGCAGTAGAGCAGAAAACAAACGTATATGCTGTCCGCATTGCCCCACACGGCAGAATTGATAAACTGTACTGGGAGTATAACCATTATCAGGTAACCAATTGCCGCCTTTGTTTTGTCGTTTGTGACACTTTTGATTATAAGATAAACGGCAAGAGCATTTAAAATATCAAAAATAAAATAGCAGGTTTTAAGTGTGAGCATCCACTCCGGAAAAAACGTGTATGCTCCCACGGTCATCGTCGTCCCGGTCGGCACAAGAGTAAACAGCGAAATCATGAAAAGATACAGCGGAGAATAATCGGCATCGATTGAATAAAACTTTGCTATCCCGACTTCTTTGATCTGTTTCATCCAGTCAAGTACGTAGCCGACGGAGTCCTGCGTGGGGTACATTGCAACGCGTATTTTAGCAAATAAGACAAGCGCCGTTGCGAGCACCATGGCGATGATATATCCTTTTGAGTAAATCACTTTTAATGTGTTTATTCCGCAAAGCTCATATATACGCTTAAGTGAATTTTGTTTGTGCATTGTTTCACCTCTTAGGTATTGCTATACCCTCTTTAATATAAAAAAGTCGTTTCCCTAACTGTTCTTGAGGACAGTCGGAAACGAAACCGACTGTCCTCAAGAACAATTTGCTAAGAATCAAACTTTTTTGCGGGCTTTCCTATTTTTCTTATTCTTTGCAGAATTTTGATATCCTTGCGTAAATATCCTCATCAGAAACACAGTAAAGCTCGTTCCACTCGACCGAAGCCATCGCTCCGAGCAAGCTCTTTCCGTTTACGCAAAATCCGGATTCGTCAACAAGTTTGACCGCACCTTTGATTCCCGTAACGGAATTAACAAAATCCATGATATCCTTTGTTGTAACCAATTCAAGTTTGTACCTATACATTTTTCTCTACCTCACTTTTCTTTATTTTTTATTATTCTCTCTAATATTATTATAAATGCTGTTTTATCTGTTTTCAACATCAATTATCATAATCTCTCGATTTTATCCGCAAGCTTTTCAATCCAGTCTCCGCAAAACAGTTCTATCGTACCGCTGTCGCACGCTTTTGCCAGCGCAGGATCGATCGGTATTTTCGAAACGGAATCAACGCCGAACTTCTTCGCCGTCTCTTCCACCCTGCCGTCACCGAAAATATTGAACCTTTCACCGCACTTCGGACAACTGAAATATGACATATTCTCAACGAATCCTATTATAGGTATATTCATCATGCCCGCCATATTTACCGCTTTCTCAACTATCACTCCTACCATTTCCTGCGGTGATGCGACTACTACCGCTCCGTCTACCGGCAGCGACTGGAATACCGTCAAAGGTACGTCGCCCGTTCCCGGAGGCATATCGACGAACATATAATCTACTTCGCCCCAGACGACTTCCGTCCAGAATTGCTTTACCATCTCCGCTATCATCGGACCTCTCCATACGACCGGATCGGTCTCGTTTTCAAGCAGTAGATTCGTCGACATTATTTTCGTTCCGAATTTGCTCTCTGACGGAAGTATACCTCCTTCGGTCCCTTTCGCCCTTTCTTTTATTCCGAACATTTTCGGTATCGACGGACCGGTTATGTCGGCGTCAAGTATCGCCGAAACGTATCCTCTGCGCTGTAATACCGTCGCAAGCATCGCCGTTATCAGCGATTTTCCGACTCCGCCTTTACCGCTCACTATTCCTATTACCTTTTTTATCCTCGAAAACTCGTTTGCGTTCTCTTTCTTTATCGCTTTTTGCTCCGAACATTTCGACTCACACTCGGAACAATTATGATTGCATTCGCTCATTTAAAATCCCTCTCGTCTTTTTTTCTGCCTTTATTATACTCTCTTTTTATTTTTTTGCAACTATCCGCCGTATAACGTTTTTTATTTCACAGTATTGCCGTTACGATCACAAAAACATCAGCGTCCCTATCATGCAAAGCGCCGTTCCGACGATTTCTCCGTTTTCAATACGCTTTCTGTATACTATGCAGACCGCCGCCGCGGTAAACACCACGCAGCCTCCCGTCAGTATCGGATACAACACCGACGCGTTCAGTCTCCCTGCGGGTATCATCTGAAATATGCTTGCAAGTCCGGTCGTTAAAACTCCGTAAGGCAAAATCATCGCTGCCGCGCTTTTCAGATCTATTTTCGCCTCGTTTTCAGCTCGTCCTTTCGACGCTTTCGTTATGATCACGACAAGCCCGAACAGCAAAAAACATATCAAGCCCCTGATTATCAGAAAGCCTTCCGTCGAAACAGGGTCACCGCTGATCTCGCGCTCTTTGATCGCTATGCTCAATATACCGTTCGACAAAAAGATGCTTATGCCTATCATTATGGTCTTCAGCGATACTTTTTCATCCTTTTTCGGGAAGTTTGACGCGATGACTCCCGCCATTATGACCGCAAGTCCGATTATCCTCAGCACTCCCAGCCTTTCGCCGAGTTTTATCACTCCCCAAATATACGGACATACCATTCCGCCGACCATCAAAAATATCGGGTAGAGCATGACTCCTCCCAGTTTCATCATTTTGAACCCGAGTATCAGATTGCAGAAAAACGTCAGACTCACGATCAGCGCGATAATCACGGAATACCGCGATATTTCAAAGACAAGTCCTCTGCGTATCAAGCTGTAAACGTATAAAGCCGCCGCCGATATCAAACCGCTCGACGCGCTGAATATCGAAACGGCGTAAAGCGACGAGCCGACTTTATTCTGATAATTTTTTTGAAATATAAATCCGACCGCAAGCAATATACTCGACAAAAATACGAGTATGTAATCAAGCATAACACATTCCCCCTGAACGCCCCTCTGCAATTTGATAGGGTGCAATATAAAATCGCACCCTTACCGTTCCTTATTCGACCGTAACGCTCTTTGCAAGGTTTCTCGGCTTATCGACGTCATTTCCTCTGAATATCGACGCATAATAAGCAAGCAGCTGACACGGAAGTATCGCGGGTACCGCGACAAGTATACCGAACGCCTCCGGCACAGGTATTATCTTATCAACCGTCTTTTCGAGTTCTTCCGTTATCTCGCTCGCTATCGCTATGACGTAAGCTCCGCGTGCTTTGAGCTCCTTTATATTTGATATCGTCTTCTCCGCCAGATCCTTTTGCGTAATGATCGCGATAGCCGGCGTATCTTTTTGGATAAGCGCGATCGGTCCGTGTTTCATTTCTCCCGCCGGGAACGCTTCGGTGTAAATATAAGAAATTTCCTTGAGCTTCAACGCGCCTTCCATTCCTATAACTCTGTCGCACCCGCGTCCGATATAGAAAAGCTGATCGTAATCCTTGATATGCATCGCTTCCTGCTTTATTATATCCGTATTTTTCAGGACTTCGCGAACTTTTTCCGGTATTTTTTCCAATTCATCCATACACTCGTCGAATTGACTGTCAGAAATATTTCCGGATATTCTCCCGAAATATAAAGCGACAAGGAACAGTGCGACGACCTGCGTGGTGAAAGCTTTCGTCGACGCGACCGCAATCTCCGGGCCCGCAATTGTCGTGATAACGTCATCCGACTCGCGCGCAACGGTAGAACCGACGACGTTCGTTATCGAAAGAACGTAAGCTCCCGCCTCTTTCGAATTTCTCAAAGCGGCAAGAGTATCGGCAGTTTCTCCCGACTGGCTTATCAATATGACTATCGATCTGTCGTCCACAAAAGGAGAATAATATCTGAATTCCGACGCTATGTCTACAGTAACCGGAATTTTAAAATATTTCTCTATCGCGATCTTTCCTATAAGTCCCGCGTGATACGCAGTCCCGCAAGCCACGATATATATTTTGTTATACCTGCTCAGATCTTTGATGTTTTTCAGATCGAGAGAAATATTATTGTCGTAACAGTAACGCAGGATTGTGTTTGCGCACGCGTCCGGCTGCTCGTTGATCTCTTTCAGCATGAAATGATCGTATCCGCATTTCGTCGCCGCATCCGCGCTGATATTGACATATTTTTCTTCTCGAACTACCGCATTTCCCGAAGCATCGAAAATTTCGATTCCGTTTTTCTTCGAGATCCTTATAACGTCGCCGTTTTCGGGATAATAAAATCTCTTCGTATAACTCAACGCAGCCAAAACATCCGACGCTACGTAGTAGTCGCCGTCGCCGACTCCGATAACGAGCGGGCTCTCTTTCCTTGCCGCAACGATCTCATCACTGTCCGCAGAAATAACCGCGATCGCAAATGATCCTCTCAATAACCTGACCGCTTTCTGTACCGCCGCAAGAAGATCTCCGTCGTAAAAGCTGTCGATCAGATGCGGTATTACCTCCGTATCCGTTTCCGACACGAACTTAACACCCTTTTGTATAAGCTCCGTTTTTATCGAATGGTAATTTTCAATAATGCCGTTATGAACTACCGCTATCTTTTTCGAAGAGTTGAAATGAGGATGAGAATTGACGTCGGACGGCTCTCCGTGAGTAGCCCAACGCGTATGCCCTATCGCAATAGGTGCCGATGAAGGATCTTTTTCAAAAAGTTCCTCCAAATTCGACAATCTTCCTTTGCATTTCAGAATCTTAACCGAATCACCTATCTTACAGGCAAGACCCGCAGAATCGTATCCTCTGTACTCCAGTTTTTTAAGTCCTTCAATAATGATCTTTTCGGCGTCTTTTTCACCGAGATACCCGACAATTCCGCACATAAAAAAACTCCTTTACCTATTTTATTTTCAGGCAAAGAAATCAATATTCCTTTATATAACATAAAACAAACTTGACCTGAATATCATCCAAGCCTTCAAATTCGTTTTATATTGCATTTGAAACCGTTTTTGTCTCACAAGTTACCTCGTGAATTTGTACGGCTCCTTCGAACATGCATCCGTCGATATATCCGCCGAATTTTCGATAATATCGATCCTCGTCAACCGTAAATACGGTTCCGGCGCTTAAAGATCTTTCTGCCTTTATATATTATATTATATTATAAATTTTTTGTCCACATTTTTGGAAAATTATTTTGGTAATTCAGTTGACAAATTTTAAGAGGTATGATATTATAATCGAGTAACATCGCGGGGTAGAGCAGTCCGGTAGCTCGTCGGGCTC